>JAIFKU010000028.1 GCA_020049495.1 Accumulibacter sp. | reverse complement strand
ACCGACACCGACGGTGACATCAGCACCACCACACTCACCGTCACGCTCACCGGTACCAACGATTCGCCGGACATTACCGTCGGTGCCGGCGACAGCGCCAGCGCTGGTCTGACCGAAACCAATGCCGGACTCACTGCAAGCGGCACGCTGAGCATCTTCGACGTCGACACCCAGGATACCGTCACTCCCAGCGTGACCAGTGTCACAGCAATTTATAGCGGCCCCGGCGTGATGCCGCTGACCAACGCCCAGTTGCTTGCCATGTTCAGTGTCGGCGGCACATTGGCCTCGGGGGCGCAAAACGCACCTAACGGCATCGCCTGGAACTTCAACTCGGGGACACAGGCATTCAACTTCCTGCCGAACGGCCAGACCCTGACGCTCACTTACAACGTCCGCGCCACCGATAGCTCCGGCGTGGCCAACAACACCGACAACCAACTGGTAACGGTCACCATTACCGGCACCAACGATGGCGTCGTTGCCAATGCCGATACGCGCAGCATCCGCGAGGATGAAGCCAATGCGGCCAACCGCAGCGGCAACGTGCTGACGAACGACATCCTCGATCCCGATATCGGACAGACGACCAGCGTCACCCGTTTTTCGCTCGACCACAACGGCGACGGCATTGCAACGACCTATGTGCCAACCGTCGCAGGGACCGTGGTGACCATCACTTCGGCCTCCGGCGGCACGCTCGGCGTGTTCACGATGAACAGCAGCGGCGCCTACTCCTTCGTACCACAGGCCAACTACAGCGGCCCGGTGCCGGTCATTACCTACACTGCGGGCAGTACTGGCGGCGATAGCGCGACCTCGACGCTGGCGATCACCATCACGCCACTTTCCGATGCGCCGGGTGTGACCCGCGATGCGGCGACCGTGACGACGAACGAGGATACGGCCATTGCCCTCGGTTTCAACGCGCCGACCGTGACCGATAGCATCGACCGGACTGCTGCCGGTACTGGCGACAATCCGGAGCGCCTGAGCCTCATCTCGCTGACCGGTATGTCGCGTGGCGCCATCCTGCAGGATGGGCTGGGCAACAGCCTGTACACCATTCCGTCCTCGGGCAGCACGACGCTCACCATCCGCCTCTCGGATGCCACGAACCTGATCGCCAGCCCCGGCGCGGCAACACTGACGATGACGACAGCGCAGTTTGAGGCGCTGCGCCTGCTGCCGCCGGCGCACAGCGGTGCTGACATCACGCAGGTACGCATGACGGTGACCGAGTACGAGGTGGACAACGTCGGCAATCCACTGACCGGCGTTGCCGGTGCAAGCCGAAACGCCAACGTCCGCGTGAACGTTCTCGCTGTGACCGATCCGATCGACCTGCGTATCGCCGGCGGCAACAGTCCACATGACGTGACGATCAATGAGGATGCGTCGCTGAACCTCACCTCCCTGCTCTCGGCCACCTTTCAGGATCTTGATGGCAGCGAACGGCGCGACATCATCATCGCCAACCCGGTCGGCAACGGCACCATTTTCGTGAACGGCAATGCGGTAGCCACCGGTAGTTCCTACACGCTTCTCTGGAGTACCGCCGACAACATTCTGGAAACTTCGCAGACAGGGTTCCCGGCAATCAGCATTACCACCGGCGCCAATTTCAGCGGTGACCTCAACGGCATCACCGTCACGTTGCGCGCTCAGGATACCGATACCAATGCCGGCCACACTCCGGCGATTCTGACCGACAGTATCACGTTGAACCTGCACATAACGCCGGTTGCCGGCGACGTGACGATTGCGCCGGTATCAACGCCGGAAGATACCGGCGTCCGCTTCCTCAACGCCCTGTCGCTGACTGATACCGATTTCAGCGAAGCGATCACCGGCATCACGGTTAACGCCGTACCAGCCGGCTGGGTAATCCGCGACGACGCGGGCGCGGTGGTATTCACCGGCAATGGCGCGGCGGCCTACACCATGCCGGCCGGCGAGGTCACGAACGGCGATTTCCGCAACTACACCATCACGCCGGCGGCGCACAACAGTACCGACCGGCCACTCGCGATTGCCGTGCAGACGACCGATACGCAAATCGTGAATGGCGCGCCGGTGACGAGCACTGTCACGAAGAATCTGAGCCAGACCATCACTGTTTCTGCGGTTGCCGAGATTGTTGGTGCCGATACCAACGCTGACGGTACGCTCGACCTGACGATGAACGCCAGCTTCAACTACACTACGGCCGGCGCCGAAGATCAGTGGTTCGCCTTGTCGACCAACGGCTTCGACTTCCGCACGCCCTGGACCAATCAGGATGCCGACGGCAGCGAGCGGACCTTCGCGCTGGTTACGCCATTGCTTTCCGGCAGTTCGGCGTTGGCGATCGGCTCTCAGTTCCAATATACCCTTGGCGCGGTTACGACGACACTGACCTACACGGGAACCGCCTTGCAGATCCCGATCGGCGCTCTGGATACTGTCCAGTTCAAGGCGGCACCGAACGTCGCCGGCAGCTTCGAGATCCAGGTGCAGGCACTGACCATTGACACCGATCCGAACGGCGGTGCGCTGGTGCAGGCGATCTCCGGCTCGGCGACGCTGACCAATCTGGTCATCGCACCGGTGGCCGATCCGGTGACCCTCGCCGTCAATGCGCCGGCCGTCGGACTGGAAGATCATGCGATCCCGCTGGTCATTCGTCCGACCAGTGCGGATCCGTCCGAAACATTCACGATCACGATCAGCGGCATACCGGCAGGGGCGACGATCCTATACGGTGGCATAGTGCAAGTTGTCAGCAGCGGCAGTATCTCGATTGCCAATTTCAGCACGGCAACCGCGTTGACGATCACCCCGCCGCTTAACAGCAACGCTGATATTCCGCTATCCGTATCCGCAGTTTCCGTCGATACCTCGGGGGTATTGAGCAGCGCTTCAGGGGCTACGACACTGCCCCTGCTTGTCGATATCCGTGGTGTGGCTGATCCGATGAATATCACGGTGCAATCCCCGCTTCTGACTACGGAAGCGGCAGTAGATGGCAACAGCAGGCGCATTGCGCTTTCCGGGGCCCTGACCTCTGTTATACCGGTTGATAACGACGGGTCAGAATCGGTGACCCTGGTGTTATCCGGTGTGCCGACCGGTGTCAACATCGAAGGCTTGAGCTTCATGGGAGGCGTTGGCGTGAATCGTATCTGGACCGGAACGCCGGCCCAGATCGCTTCGGCAAATCTGGTGCTCCGCGATGCGAACTACAGTGGCACGATCAACTTTACGGTGCGCGCGGTTTCTACCGAGAACGACGGTAACAGCCTGAGCGGAGTCACTCTGCCGTTCAGCGTGCAGGTGGCACCATCGCCGGACGCCGTAGTGGTCGCCCAGACAACGGTGCTCGAAGATGCACGCACTCCAGTCAACTTCGCAATCCAGTTGCCGACACCTGACGGTAACGAGACCCTGCAGTCGGTGTGGATCAGCAAAGCCGATGTCGATGGCAAACCGTTTGCGCTCTTCCTTGGCGCCACGCCGCTGGCATCTGCAGGCGTGCTCGACGGCAGCTGGTACAAGCTCAGCGCCGTACAGGCCGCCAACGTTTTCATCCAAGGCGCTGCCAACAGTGACGCCGACGCAAGTTTTGCCATCAAATACGAGATTCGTGATCCTTCGAATGATGGATCACTTCCCGATACGAATACACAGTTCGACGGGACGCATACCATCAACGTTGCGGCCGTGACCGACCCGACTGTGTCGACCAACGACTACGACAACAGCGCCATCATCAGCACCACGACTACCGTTGAAGTCAAAGTCACGGTTACCCAGCTAAATGATCCGAATGCTGGCGGGGCCAAGGATATCGACGGCAGCGAACGATTACTCTATTTCATCATCGATAACGTGCCGGTCGGTGTAAGCGTCGAGGGTGGTCGCTACATCGGCAACACGCCGGGAAATTCCAATACCGGTCGCTGGGTTCTCGATACGCCGGATGTTCACTTTACAAGCGCTGCGCTTGAACAGACCATACGTTTTGCGCTCGATGGCACGAGTACTCAGCTTTCCAGCTTGAACCAGTCGATTACGATCATTGCCCATACGCAGGACACCGGCGGTAACGAGCAGACGTCGTCGACTGCCTGGACGTTGCATACAGCTTCCGGATTCATCGACCTTTCACCTTCGCCCGGAGTGCCTGCGGCACTGATCACGCAGTGGGTGCCGGACCCGGTGCCCGTTGCGATGTCCGAAGATGCACCGACGAATCTGGGCACGCTCATCGACGCCCAAATTACCGGTACGTCGCCATTTGCCATCACGATCACCGGCCTGCCTGCCGGCAGCGTGGTCACTGGAATGATGCAGACAGTAATTGGCGGGCAGACGATTTGGACGGTGCAGGGCAGCGGTGACAATGCCAGCCTGCAGGCCTTGTTAGCCGGCATTACGGTCACTCCGCCGCCAAACTGGAATGTCAATCAGGGGCCATTCAGCTTCTCGGCGACACTGACAAGTTACGACGACGGTGGGGGGCGCAATGATAGCTCACTGGTTCTCACCCCCCCGGTCACACCGGTTTCAGATCCGATCGATCTGGTCTCGAGTGCGGCAGGGGTGCCAGAGGATAGTACAGCGATCATCAATATCAACCTTGCCAACCCGGAGGACGGTTCAGCGTCCAGTGTGCTGAATGGCAAAGTCTATGTCCGGCTGGACGAATCGCAGATAGCTTCTGGCGGTGTACTAAGCTTCAATGGAACACCACTGTCTGCACAGGTCATTAACGGTGTTGCCGGTGTACCTGACGGCAGCTACTTTGTTCTCACCGGCGTGACCGGTGCGGCCAACCTGGCGATTGCTTATCAGGCTGTGGCAAATGCCAGCGGCACGGTAGCCTACACGGCCTATGTGCAGGGCCAGGAATTCGGTGCAAGCAATGTGACGACGAGCCTGATAAGTGGTTCCTTTGCAATTGATCCGGTAAATGATGGCGCATTGATTACAGCTCAGCCTGCGGTTTCGAATGAGGATCAGCCCATTCCGGTTGCAATCAGCGTTTCATTGGCCGATGCTTCTGAAACAATTTACTCCGTGACGCTGACCAACATCCCGACTAATTTCCTGGTTTATGCAGGGGGTGTTCTGGCCAGCAATCTGGGCGGAGGGGTCTGGGGTATTCCTGTCGTCAATAATACGCTCCCGACAAATGTCGAGATCATGCCAACCCGTAACTGGAGTGGAGCATTTACACCGGGGGTCCAGGTCTGGTCAGGCGAAGCGGATCTAGATCCGGTTCTGACGACAACGAGCTTCAACGTGGCAGTCAATGGCATTGCCGATGGAATCGGCCTGACGCCGACATTATCTTTCGGCAACGAGGGACAGATCGTCGCGTTGAACCTCAACAGTGTCATGCCCGATCAAGACGGATCAGAAACGGCGACGCTTACGTTCAAAGGCTTGGGTGAATTTGCGACCTTCTTCGCCGGAAGCAGCGCTCTGTCCGCCAGCTACGTTGCCGGTTCTGATACCTATACACTTTCCGGTCTCACGCCTGCGCAGGTGTCAAGTCTGGGGGTTAGCCAGCAGGATGGTCACTACAACATTTCGGTGACCGGCTTTACCACGGATTTCCCAGGAGGAAATTCCTCGTCGTCGGTATCCGCGTCGCTCAATCTGGACATATCACCGATTGTCACAACGGCAACAGACGACATCCTGGTAGGAACAAACGCAGATGACAGGCTGGCAGGCGGGGCGGGTAACGATACGCTTACGGGTGGCCTTGGTGCTGATGTCTTTGTCTGGAAGCTCGGAGATCAGGGGTCCACCGGTATCCCGGCAGTCGATCGGGTGACTGACTTCAATAGCCTGGCAAATGGGGACAAACTCGACCTGCGTGATTTGCTGCAAGGCGAAAACCACACGATGGGCACCGGCAATCTGGCCAATTTCCTGCACTTCGAAAAATCCGGCGACGATACCATTGTGCATGTCAGTTCCAGTGGCGGCTTCTCGTCTGGGTATAACGCCGGTAACGAAAATCAGACGATCATTCTGCAAGGCGCAGACCTCTCTGCCGGTGGCCTGACGACCGATCAGTTGGTCATTCAGGACCTGCTTAACAAGGGCAAGTTGCAGACGGACTGATTCTCCTGAGCATCGCTTGCGGCCCACCACGACAAGATGGTGGGCCGTTCCCTTTTCGGAAAGACAAGCTGAACTACTCCCGAATCACCGGGCCGGTTGCCGCATCAAAACCTACGGCGTTCAGCGCGGCAAGTTCCGCCTCGCTGGCTACGCCTTCAGCAATGACTACCATGCCGATCCCTTTGGCGATATTCGCCAGGCCTTTGAGAAAGGTCTGGTTGCCGACATTGTCTTCAAGGCCACGGATGAAGCTCGAATCCACCTTGAGGTAGTCGAGACCGAGATCATGCAAACGGCCTATTTCGCTGAACTGGCGGCCGAAGTGTTCGATGCCCATCTGGCAGCCGATATTCTTCAGGTCGAGACAAAGGGCGCGGAACGCCTCGAAATGCGCCAGCGCACCGGCTTCGGAAACCTCAAGCCACAGTCGTGATGTGCCGCGACGACGCTTAAGCAGCGCGTTCAGTTCGTTGCGGAAGCGGGGCCACTGGACTGAACTGGCCGAGAGGTTGATCGCCAGCCCATTCAGATCCGGCTTGGCTTCGAGTTCGTCAAGCCCGAGTGCGACCGCCGCAAGATCCAGTTGCGGCGTCAATCGCAGGCGCTCGGCTACCGGCAGGAAGCGGCCGGCCGGCTGCCATTCGCCACCTTCGTCGAACATCAGGCGTAGCGGACATTCACGGTGGAGCAGGCGGCCATCAAGGCGCCTGACCGGGAAGGAAACAAGACGAACCCAGCGATTGTCAAGGGCGCGGTGGATCAGTTGTGACCATTCGTCGGCACTCTTCGGGGCATCGTCAGACTCGTGCATGTCAATCAGGCGAAGCCCGTTGCGGTCTTCAGCTTCCGCCGCTGCCAGAGCGGCATCGACTTGTGCCAGGATCGCTCCCGGTTCGATGCCGCGCGTAAAATGCCCACAACTGAGCCACGTCGTTGTCTTCTCGGGCAGGAATGCTGCAGCTTCCTGAGTCAAGCGTTGCAACAGTAGTTCAGCGGTTGCTTGCGGTGACGTCATGGCCGGAACCAGCAGCGCGAAGTCGGCGCCATTGAGTCGCGCGGAAAGCGCATCCGGCAAGCTTCCGGAAAACTCGGCAAACACTCTGGCGAAGCGGCACAGCAACTCGTCGGTGGCGTTTCGGCCAAGCGCATGATTGGCTTCGGCGAGGTGGGCAAGACGCGCGATGAAGACCGCACCACCCGCCGCATCTTCAGCCAGCGCGGCTCCACGCAGATGGGCCATGAAGTTGCTGCGGTTGACCAGACCCGTCAAGCTATCGCAGTTCGCTTCGCGCCGCACTGCTTCGAGGCGCGCCGCTTCTTCCGCAAACATCGTTCTGAGACGCGTCACGGTGGCATTCATGGCACTGGCCAATTGTCTGAGTTCGGGCACTCTGGGCTCTTCGATCATCACAAAGCGGCGTTCAGTGATCGCCGTGGCCTGATCGATGACGGCCCTCAACGGGGCCTTGAGGCGCCGCAGAATCAGGGAGCCCAGGTAAGCTCCGACCAGCCCGGCGACTGCCAGCGCGCCCATCATCTGGAGCACACTGTTCCACAGGGCGCCATAGGCGAAGCGGCTGTGACTGACCAGCGTGACGGTGCCGAATTGCTGCCAGCCATTGCTGATCTGCGCCTGGCCGGGTTCGGCCTGAATCCGGAGCTTGCTGACAAACCAGGCCGGTGCTTCGAGTTTTCCAGGCGGCGCGCTGCGTTCGACGATGATTTTTCCCAGCGGATCAACAACACGAATCAGTTCGTAGTGCCCGCTGTCGAAAAGTGCGCTGACCACCAGTTCAACGGAAACCGGATCGGGCTTGCTCTGGCTGAGCGAGAGCGCGATAGCCGACGCATTGTCCGCGTTCTTGATCGAGAGCTGCGACTGCAAATAGCCGCGAGCACTGACCATCGAGGCCAGAAGGCTGCCGCCAAGCGCAAGCAGCATGCTGATGATGATGGCAAGCCAGAGCTGACGATACATGGACATGATTAGTCTCCTTGTTCAAGCATATTATTCATAGCCTTCGGCACGGATGCGCCGCCACGCATCCTCCCAGCGCGTCAGGCGATTGATGCCGCCTGCCGAGGCCTTGTCCTTCCCCGAAATGCCGGCGAAAATCGCTTCACTGTTGAAGCTGAATACCGGGTGAAGATCCGTGCGCTTCGAGGCGTGAAGGATGTTTGTGTCCAGGTTGTCCAGAATCAACGGCTCGGCGTTCGGTGCCGCGTAATAGGCGAGCACCATGTGCGCCTGCTGCAGTGGGCCTCTTGGCGTTTCGAGACGGGCCTTGACGTAGATCAGGCGCAACTTCTTGTCGGAAACGCCGGTCATACGCAGGGAGACATATTTGATGATGGCGAAGTCCTCGCAGTCGCCGGCGCCCTGCCCGAGTGTTTCCAGGGGAGTTGCCCAGTAGTCGCTTTGCTGCCAGATGCCAGCGTCAGAATCGAAAAGGATGTTCTGATTGACGAAGTCGTTGATGCGCCTGAGCCTGGCGTCATCGCCGACGCTTTTTGCCGAGTTGATGGTTTGCAGCCAGCTCTTGAGCAAAGGAACGCGCGCCGGGCCGAAGCGGGCGATCAATTTTTGTTGCAGAGCCTCAGCGTCAGGTGCGGCGACTGCACACAAGGCTGAAAAAACCAGCAGCAATGCCAGAGTCAGATAACGAACGACGGCCCCTGGAGCGCTTTGCTGGCTAACCAAATATTTTGTTTCCGGGCGCATCGGCAAGGGCTGGTGGAGATGTTCTCGATTGTAAATAAGGTGGGACTGGTGACTGAATTCCCTGAGGAATTGTCGCAGTTCCGTATAATTCACAGATTCTATGGTTTCTCCGAGTTTCCGTATAATTCACAGATTCTATGGTTTCTCCGAGTATATGGCCCGTTGGAGGGAAGATGCAAAACTTTGCCTATGCACGAATTGTTCTGTTTCTGGCCGTGTTGTTGTCAGCACCGCTTGGCGCGCAGACCGCGCAGCGATTCACGCTCACCGACGCAGCGCAGGCGGCCGTGCTCAAAAGTCCGGAAGTCCAGGCACGCTGGCATGCTTTCCGCGAGGCCGCTGAAGAAATTGGCGTCGCTCAGGGTGGCTTTTTGCCCAAAGTCGACCTGTCTGCCGGCATCGGGCAGCAAAAGACCGAGCAAAAGCGGGTCGGTACAGATGTTTCCTACAGCGGTAACGAAACCACGCTAAGCCTGAGACAGATGCTGTTTGACGGCTTTGCTACCGCCAATGAAGTGAAACGACTCGGCAAGGCCAAATTGGTGCGTTATTTCGAACTGCTGGACGCCTCGGAATACGCTGCTCTCGAAGCCGGTCGCGCCTATCTTGACGTAGTCCGTTACCGGTCCCAGGTCATTCTTTCCGAAGAAAATTACATCCAGCACCAGGCGGCTTATGAACAGCTCAGAAAGCGTGCCGAAACTGGCGTTGGCAAGCGAGTGGACGTTGATCAGGCTTCGAGTCGCCTGGCCTTGGCCGACGTGAACCTGACTACGGCCTATGCCAATCTGCATGACGTTACGGCGCGTTACGTGCGCATCGTGGGCGAGCACCCCGCCAAGGAGATGTTTGCCCCAGAGCATCTGGCGAAAGCGCTTCCCGGGAGCATTGATGCAGCGCTAAGCGAAGCCTTGAGGCACAATCCGGCCTTGCGCGCGACCGTCGAGAACATTGAAGCCACGCAATTCGACCTTGAAGCGCGCCGCTCGGCTTTCATGCCCAGGCTCGATCTGGTGGCCCGTCGCGACGATTACAGCAATTATCAGGATGCCGGCTCACGCAATGACAACCGGATTGAGTTGCGCCTGAACTTCAATCTCTTCAACGGCGGTTCAGATTCCGCGCGCAGCCGCCAGTATCGCGAACGCAAGAACATCGCTCTCGACCTGAGTGAAAAGGCGTGCCGCGACATGCGCCAGACCTTGTCGATCGCCTTTAACGAGACCGTACGCCTGACTGATCAGATCTTCTATATCGGTACACAGGTCAGTCTGGTCGAAAACACCCGTGCGGCCTACCGCGATCAGTTCAACATCGGCCAGCGTACCCTGCTCGATCTTCTGAACACGCAGAACGAGTACTTTGATGCGCGACGCTCGCAGGTCAATGCGGGCGCTGATCTGGCGATCGCCTATCTACGCAGCTATGCCGGCATGGGTCGTCTGCTCGAAACCCTGAACCTGAAGCGAGTTGATGCCGACAACTCTCCCGATGAGAGCGACTTGACGCCGGTTGATCTTGCCCGGTTGTGCCCGTCCACCACGCCGCTGGAGACCACGCTGGATCGCGAAGCGCTTAACCGCAAGGTCAAGGAAATGCTCGAAAATCAGTCGAGCAGCCTCATCGGCAATCGCCCGAAGCCGGTTGAAAATGTGACCCAGACACTTCCGCCCGGCAACGTAGACTCGGAAATCCCTGCACGTACCGCGGCCTGGCGCTCCGCCTGGGTGGCACGTGACGTCAAGAGTTATCTCGATTTCTACGCCCCGAGCTTCAAGCCGGAGGGCGGGTTGCCCCGTGATGACTGGGCGCGCCAGCGCGAACAGCGCATTGCCAAGGCAGGTGGTATTCGTATTGAAATCCATGATCTGGTCGTGCGCAGTGGTGCTCCCGATAGGGCAGTCGCCACCTTCCGGCAGGTTTATGCAGAAGAATCCTACAGCGACACCATGGAGAAGACCCTTGAGTGGCACAAAGAGAACGGTCAGTGGCTGATCTTCCGGGAAAGCAGTCGCGCGGTCGCGAAGGTGAAGTAAAAAGCCTTTTCATACAAGGCGCTATCAGTTGCTGCTGAGAGCGCCTTGTATGGCGAAAAATGGCATGCTCATGGCTTTTTTGCCGTAGCCGCCGTGTTCGCCGGGATTGACTGCCTTTTTTCGTGCTGAGCATTGCCGTTGCTGCTGCTAGAATCGTTGCTTTCAAGCAGACGACAAACGGCCATGCACCCGGATTACCTCGAAAAGATTCTCAACGCGCAGGTTTACGACGTCGCCGTGGAAACGCCACTCGATTACGCGCCCAATCTTTCGGCGCGCATCGGCAATACCATCCTGTTCAAGCGCGAAGACATGCAGCCGGTGTTTTCCTTCAAGCTGCGCGGGGCCTACAACAAGATTGCCCAGCTTTCGCCGGAGCGTCTGAAGCGTGGCGTGATCTGCGCCTCGGCCGGCAACCATGCCCAAGGTGTTGCGCTGTCGGCGGCGAAGATCGGTTGCCGTGCGCTCATCGTCATGCCGACAACCACGCCGGCAATCAAGGTGCAGGCGGTGCGCAACCGTGGCGGCGAAGTCATTCTGGTCGGCGACTCCTACGACGAAGCCTACGCCCACGCGCTGGAACTGGAGAAGGCCGAAAAGCTGACCTTCGTGCACCCCTTCGACGACCCGGAGGTCATCGCCGGGCAGGGTACGATCGGCATGGAAATCCTGCGCCAGCATGCGAAGCCGATCCACGCCGTTTTCTGTTGCGTCGGCGGCGGCGGACTGATTTCCGGCGTGGCCGCCTATATCAAGCGCCTGCGGCCGGAAACGAAAATCATCGGGGTCGAGGCCGTCGATGCCGATGCCATGACGCAGTCGCTACAGGCCGGCAAGCGCATACGCCTGAAGCACGTCGGCCTGTTTGCCGACGGCGCGGCGGTGAAATACGTCGGCGAAGAAACCTTCCGCCTGTGCCAGCAGTACGTCGATGAAATGGTCCTCGTCGACACCGACGCCATCTGTGCGGCAATCAAGGACGTGTTCGAGGATACGCGTGCCGTACTCGAACCCGCAGGGGCGCTGGCCGTCGCCGGCGCCAAGGCGTATGCCGCAAGTCACCGGCTGAAAGACAAGACGCTGGTGGCCATTGCCTCCGGCGCCAACATGAACTTCGACCGCATGCGCTTTGTCGCCGAACGTGCCGAAGTGGGCGAACAGCGCGAGGCGGTACTCGCCGTCACCCTGCCCGAGCAGCCAGGCGCCTACAAGAAGTTCCTGTCGCTGATCGGCGTACGCAACATCACCGAGTTCAACTACCGTTTCAATGACCGGAAAGAGGCGCATGTTTTTGTCGGTATCCAGGTGGCGGCGCGCAGCGAATCGCTCAAACTGGTCGAGCAGTTGCGCCGGCACGGTTACGCCACACTCGATCTGACTGAGGATGAAATGGCCAAGGGGCACATTCGCCATCTGGTCGGCGGGCATTCTCCCAGCGTCGCCAACGAGATGGTTTACCGCTTCGAGTTTCCGGAACGTCCGGGAGCGCTGATGAATTTTCTCAGCCAGATGAGCGCCGGCTGGAATATCAGCCTCTTCCATTATCGCAACCACGGCGCCGACTACGGGCGCGTGCTCGTCGGCATGCAGGTACCGCCAAGCGAAATGAAGCAATTCAAGGAATTTCTGAAGAATCTGGGTTACGCCTACTGGAACGAAACCGACAATCCGGCCTACAAGCTTTTTCTCGCCTGATTGCCTCACCGAGGGGACAGCATGAACATCGCCAGCAACGTCACCGAGTTGATCGGCAACACGCCGCTCGTCAAGCTGAACCGGCTCACAGCCGGAATCAACGGCACGGTCGCGGCCAAGCTCGAATACTGCAATCCGGCGCACAGCATCAAGGATCGTATCGCCGTGGCGATGATCGATGCGGCGCAGTGCGCGGGCAAGATTGCCACGGATACGATTGTCCTCGAGCCCACCTCGGGCAATACCGGGATCGGCCTGGCCATGGTCTGCGCGGCACGTGGCATCAGGTGCTGCTTCGTCATGCCGGAAACCATGAGCCGTGAACGCCGACTGCTGCTCAGGGCCTATGGTGCCGAACTCGTACTGACACCCGGAGAGGACGGCATGGGTGGCGCTATCCGGCGAGCCGAGGAGATGGCGGCAGCCGATATGCGCTACTTCATTCCGCAGCAGTTCGAGAATCCGGCCAATCCGGCGATTCACCGCAGCACGACGGCCGAGGAGATCTGGCGCGATAGCGACGGCCAGGTGGACATTTTCGTTTCCGGCGTCGGTACCGGCGGCACGATCACCGGCGTTGGCGAAGTGCTCAAGGCGAAAAAACCCGGGGTACAAATCATTGCCGTTGAGCCGGATACCTCGCCGGTACTTTCCGGCGGGCAAAAGGGGCCGCATCCGATTCAGGGGATCGGTGCCGGTTTTGTACCGGCCGTGCTCAATATCAAGGCCTTTGACGAAGTGGTCCGCGTCACGGCGGATGATGCCTTCACCACGGCGCGCCGCATGGCAACCGAAGAAGGCTTGCTCGTCGGCATTTCCTCCGGCGCCGCCGTCTGGGCGGCATTGCAGGTCGCCGGCCGGGCGGAGAACGCCGGCAAGCTGACGGTGGTGATCATTCCCTCTTTCGGCGAGCGCTATCTGTCGACGGCGCTGTATTCGCATCTGGTCGTGTGACCGGTTCAATAAACCTGATCACGGCGACAGCGCGCGTCGTGCTTTATTTTTGTTCATAGAATTGATAAATGCCTGCCTTCGATTTTTCTACCGTATTTGAACGCCGTGGCGGCGATTCGCTCAAGTGGAACAAGTACGCCGGGCGTGACGTATTGCCGCTGTGGGTTGCCGACATGGATTTTGCCGCGCCGCCGGCCGTCCTTGCCGCGCTGGAGAGGCGAATCGCGCAGGGCTGCCTCGGCTATCCGGTGCCGTGGCCGGCGCTGATCGACAATGTGCTGGGCTATTTGCAGCGTGAATATGCCTGGCCTGTCGAACCCGAATGGCTGGTCTGGCTGCCGGGCCTGGTAACCGGAATCAACCTGGCCTGCCGGGCAGTAGATGGCGATGTGCTGACGGCAACGCCGGTCTATCCTCCTTTCCTCTCGGCGCCCGGTCTCTCCGGCAAAAAACTGGCGGCGGTGCCGCTGCGTCTGGCGGAGAACGGCTGGGGGTGGGATTTTGCCGCAATTGAGGCCGCGCTGACAGCGGATACCCGCCTGCTCCTGCTTTGCCATCCGCACAACCCGGTCGGGCGGGCGTGGACTGCCGATGAGCTGGCCGAGTTGGCGATCTTCTGCAAGCGCAACGATCTGCTCGTCTGCTCCGATGAGATTCATTGCGATCTGGTGCTCGATGCCGGTCGCCAGCATATCCCGCTGGCCAGCATCGATAGCGGCATGGCCAGTCGCTGCATCACGCTGATGGCGCCGTCAAAGACCTACAATATTCCCGGTCTCGGCTGCGCCTTCGCGGTGATTTCCGATGCAGCGCTCAGGCAACATTTTTGCGCGGTGATGCGCGGCATCGTGCCGGATGTGAATGTTCTCGGCCTGACGGCGGCAGAGGCGGCCTATCGTGACTGCGCTGACTGGCGCCTGGCACTGCTCGAGACGCTGCGCGGCAACCGTGATGTTGTCGAAGCCGCTGTCGCCGCCATGCCCGGTTTGCGCATGACGCATGTCGAAGCCACTTATCTGGCGTGGATAGATGCGCGCGGTCTGGGAGTGGACAATCCGGCGGCAC
Source organism: Accumulibacter sp. (assembly GCA_020049495.1). Taxonomy (GTDB): domain Bacteria; phylum Pseudomonadota; class Gammaproteobacteria; order Burkholderiales; family Rhodocyclaceae; genus Propionivibrio. The sequence continues at coordinate 517 of JAIFKU010000028.1, read as the reverse complement.
ACTTTGAAACAGCCGGCGTCGGGCTTTCAAATGGCCGTGATTTTGGTTTGCCGGGATGGGTGCGCCTGAATTTCGGCTGCCCGCGAACAACGCTTGAATCTGCGCTCGAACGCATGATTTCGGCCTGTTCCGGAGTCAGGTGATGAGGTATTGTGCACCCCCAATGATGTATCGATTCCTCCTCTTCGATCCGCTGTTCGAATGACTTTATCGCGACAAGCGCAATTTCTCCAGTGGATCCGGTGGGCAATCCTGGGGGCTGTTGGTTTACTGGGTCTGCTGCTTACCCTCTGGGTCAACCAGTCGCTGCAGGATGTCGAACAGGACCGGCTGATGCAGCGCTTTCAGCGGGCGGCACAGGCACATGCCGCCAGAACAATCGATCAGATCCTCCAGCCGGTGGAGAATCTGACCACCCTGCAGCGTCTGTTCGGAAGTGTCGATCAGGTCGATTGGTCAGCCTTCCGGAAATTCGCCGAACCGATGCTCGGTCAACCGGGCGTTCGCACCTATAACT
>JAIFKU010000053.1 GCA_020049495.1 Accumulibacter sp. | reverse complement strand
GAGATGTGCGGATGGGCATTGCGTTCGCAGGGAACGCCATGCGTTGCCCAGCGCGTGTGGGCAATACCCGTCTGACCAGCCGCACCGGTTTCTTCGACCTGGGCGACCAGTTCGGCCACCCGGCCGACAGCGCGCAAACGTTGCAGGCCAGAGACATTGATCAGTGCCAGCCCGGCCGAGTCATAGCCGCGATATTCAAGCCGGCGCAAGCCTTCGAGAAGTACGGAAACAATATTGCGGTCAGCGACCGCGGCAACGATGCCACACATGGTTGAACCTGTAAGGAGTTAGGGGAGAGGAGTGAGGAGCAAACAGCAGGAGCAAATCGAGGTTTCGATTTTACTCCTCACTCCTCACTCTTTCCTCCTCACTTGCTTCACAGGCCTTTTCCAGCCGGAAATGGAAACTTGTCTGGCGCGTGAAACGGTCAGCGTATCCGGCGGGGCATTCCGCGTCAGCGTCGTGCCCGCGCCCAGCGTGGCGCCACGACCAACGGTGACCGGCGCGACGAGTTGGCTATCGGATCCGATGAACGCGTCGTCCTCGATAATGGTCTGGAACTTGTTGACCCCGTCGTAGTTGCAGGTAATCGTGCCTGCACCGACATTCACCCGGCTACCGATGATGGCGTCGCCGATGTAGGCCAGGTGATTGGCCTTCGAGTGCGCCGCAATACGGCTCTTCTTGATCTCGACGAAGTTGCCGATGTGCACATCCTCGGCCAGTTCGGTACCCGGACGCAAACGCGCAAAGGGGCCAATCATGCCGTCCGGCCCGACCACCGCATCCTCAATATGGGTAAAGGCCGCTAGGCGGGTAGCGGCACCGATACGCGCATTTTTCAGTACGCAGTTGGGACCGACTTCAACGGCTTCGTCGAGCACCACCCTGCCTTCGAAAACGCAATTCACGTCAATGAACACATCGCGTCCGCACACCAGTTCGCCACGCACGTCCAGACGTGCGGGGTCGGCAAGGCGCACTCCCTGCTCCATCAGCCGCTCGGCAGTGCTCCTCTGCACTATGCGCTCCAGTTCGGCAAGCTGCACCTTGCTGTTGACGCCAAGTACTTCCCATTCGTGTTTCGGGTTGGCCGTGCGAATGGGCAAGCCCTCCTCGACCGCCATGCCGACGATATCCGTCAGGTAATATTCTTTCTGCGCATTGCTGTTGGACAAGCGGGCTAGCCATTGGCCGAGGCATACGGTCGGCATGGCCATGATGCCGGTATTGATCTCGCAAATGCAGCGTTCTTCCGCCGTCGAATCCTTCTCTTCGACGATGCGCACAACCTGCCCGGTGCTGTTGCGCACGATACGGCCGTAGCCGCCCGGATCATCGAGTTCAACGGTAAGAATGGCCAGCGCATCGTGTGCGGCGTGCAGGAGTTTTTCAAGCGTCCCGGTCTCGATCAGCGGCACATCGCCGTAGAGTACGAGGGTCGTTCCGGCGCCGTTCAAGTGCGGCAAGGCCTGCTGCACGGCATGCCCGGTGCCCAGTTGCGGCTCCTGCAGGGCCCAGGCCAGATCCGGCGCATCAAGGGTGGTGCGTACGGCATCGCCGCCGTGGCCATAGACCAGACAAAGCGTTTGTGGCGACAGGCGGCGCGCCGTACCGATAACGTGTGCAAGCAGCGCCTTGCCGGCCAGCGGATGCAAGACCTTGGGCAGATTGGAATGCATGCGTTTGCCCTGCCCGGCAGCAAGGACGACGATATTCATGGAAATGACCCGGCGAAACGGACTGGCAATCTATCGATCATCCTGTCCGGAGAGGATATCGCCCAGCATCTGTTTGCCCTTGGGCGAGACATACCAGTGCAGGACGTTCTTTTCATTGATGCGCGTCTCGATGATGCCAAGATTCTTGAGTACGGTCAGGCGTGTGCTGACCAGATCGCGGGCCAGACCGGTCTTGTCGGTCAAGCCGACAAGATTGCCGTAAACGTAGTTTTCCCCGGCCAGTGCACGCAGGATCTCGATGTCGTTGTACGACAGTGACTCCTTGATGACCTCCGGTTTGACAACGGCCGGCGGCACTGACGGGATGGCCTCGACAACCGGCAAGGGTTCATCACGCGGTGCAGGCGAAGGCATTTCCTGACGTTGCTGTTTGATCTGGGACATCTCGCGCTTCATCTGATCCATCTGGCCAAGCAACTTGTTGGCGACGTTCTCGAAGACACGGCGCGAGGCCACCACATAAATCAGACAAAAACCGGCGAAGACGAAAAAATCGACCGGGCGTGTACGCGCCGCCTCCAGCAGATTGCTGGAAATCATGTTCAGGAAGAGCGGCACGGTCAGGGCAGCGATCACTCCGAGAATCAGGTACTTTCCCCAATCATGGCGACCGGGTTCGTTTTGCTTGTCACTGAGAAAATAGTTGGCCACGCCACCGAGGATACCGGCAGCGATCATGATCAACAGAATCATCAGCATATAGCTGTCCAGCGTGCTGGACAGCGCAGTCACCTGCAAGGATTTTTGCAATTCCGGATTCATTGTCCACTCTCCCCATCAAGCCAGCCGCTACTATGCCATAGCCTTGGCTGAACCTAAAGCAATAACCCTGTTCCGGAACTCCGGAACAGGGTTATATTACACGGGGAGACCGTCAGCGCGGCAGGGTACTTGACCCCATCAGGAACGCATCCACCTCACGCGCACATTGGCGACCTTCACGGATCGCCCAGACCACCAGCGATTGCCCGCGGCGCGTATCGCCGGCAGCAAACACCCTGGGCGCACTGGTGGCGTAACAGCCCTCGCCGTCGGTCGTCGCCCTGGCATTGCCACGCGCATCCTTTTCGACGCCGAAGGCGTCAAGCAGTCCGCCCACCGGATTGACAAAGCCCATGGCCAGAAAAACGAGATCGGCCGAGAAGGTTTTTTCACTTCCGGCAATTTCACTCATCTTGCCGTCCTTCCACTCCAGTTCGACGGTCTTCAGCGACTTGAGAACACCCTTCTCACCGACGAACTCCTTGGTCGAAATGGCAAACTCGCGCCGGGTATCGCCTTCAAGATGCGACGAGGAAGTACGCATCTTGAGCGGCCAGTACGGCCAGGTCAGCGCCCTGTTTTCCTGCTCGGGCGGCTGCGGCATCACTTCGAACTGGGTCACCGAAGCGGCGCCGTGTCGATAGCTGGTTCCCACACAATCGGAACCGGTATCACCGCCACCGATAACCACAACGCGCTTGTCCCTGGCGTTGATCGGATTGGCCTTGCCGCCGCTCACCTGCCTGTTCTGTGGAATCAGAAACTCGAGCGCCGCATAGACGCCCTTCAGTTCACGTCCCGGTATCGGCAAATCACGCGGCACTTCCGAACCGGCCGCCAGGATCACCGCATCAAAGTCTTCAATGATCTGATCGGCGGAAACGAATTCGCTTGCGTTGCTGGCAATCCCCGGTGGCAACTCCCTGCTTCCGACCATCACCCGGGTCCGGAAGCTAACTCCCTCAGCCTGCATCTGCTTGACACGGCGCTCGATCAGGGACTTGTCAAGCTTGAAATCGGGAATGCCGTAGCCGAGCAAGCCGCCGACACGGTCGTTCTTCTCGAATACCGTGACATCGTGACCGACACGCGCCAGTTGCTGCGCGGCGGCCATCCCTGCCGGGCCGGAACCGATGATGGCAATTTTTTTCCCCGTCTTTACCTGCGCTGGCTGCGGCACAATCCAGCCCATCTGCCAGCCCTTATCGACAATCGCATGCTCGATCGACTTGATGCCGACCGGGTCATTATTGATATTGAGGGTACAGGCCGCTTCGCAGGGTGCCGGACAGATGCGACCGGTAAAATCCGGAAAGTTGTTGGTCGAGTGCAGCACGGCAAGTGCCTGCTCCCAGTTGCCGCGATAAACGAGATCGTTCCAGTCCGGAATAATATTGTTGACCGGGCAACCGCTATTGCAGAACGGGATACCGCAGTCCATGCAGCGCGAACCCTGCACACTGGCCTGCTCGTCGTTGAGCGTTGCGACAAATTCACGATAATGCTTCAGTCGCGTCTCGGTAGGCTCATAGGCCTCGGACAGCCGCTGATTTTCCATGAAGCCGGTCGGCTTTCCCATTTATACTGCCTCCAATTGCTGTTTCTCGGCCTTCTGTGCGGCCATTTCGCTGAGCGCCCGACGGTATTCATGCGGCATGATCTTGACGAAACGTGCCCGGCATGTTGCCCAGTCATCAAGAATCCTGCGTGCCTGCAGGCTGCCCGTATATCGGGCGTGCTTCTCGACCAGTCCCTTGAGCAGTTCTTCATCGGCCATGCCCAGGTGACGAACGTCAACCTTGCCATGGCTTTCGAGTTCGTCCCCGGAAGCGCTGCCCTGGCGTGCAGCGATTTCTTCTTCGACCGGCTCCAGGGACACCTGCGCCATGTTGCAACGCGATTCAAAGCTGCCGTTCTCGTCAAATACATAGGCCACGCCACCGGACATCCCGGCGGCAAAATTGCGTCCGGTCATGCCGAGTACCACGACAGTGCCGCCGGTCATGTATTCGCAGCCGTGGTCACCGACACCTTCGACCACAGTGGTCGCTCCGGAATTACGAACCGCGAAACGTTCTCCAGCCACCCCGGCAAAGAAGGCCTCGCCCTCGGTCGCACCGTAGAGTACGGTGTTGCCGATGATGATGTTGGCCGTTGTATCGCCGTGGAAACCGGGGTTTGGACGAACGATGATGCGCCCGCCGGAAAGCCCCTTGCCGACGTAGTCATTCCCTTCACCGACCAGATCCATGGTTACGCCATGCGCCAGCATCGCGCCAAAACTCTGCCCTGCCGACCCCTTGAGCGTGATGTAAATGGTGTCGTCCGGCAAACCGGCATGCCCGTATTTCTCGGCAACGCGGCCGGACAGCATGGCCCCGACGGTGCGGTTGGCGTTACGGATCGGAAGTTCGATGCTGACCTTCTCGCCTTTATCAATAGCGGGCATGGCCAGTTCGATGAGCTGGTTGTCGAGCGCCTTGACCAGGCCATGATCCTGCACCTCGCAGTGCAGTACCGGATCGCCCGGGAATCTCTCCGCACGATGGAAGATGCGGCTGTAGTCGAGGCCCTTCGCTTTCCAGTGCTTGATGCCCTTGTGCATTTCGAGCAGATCGGTACGACCGATCAGGTCGTCGAACCTGCGCACACCCATCTGCGCCATCAATTCACGCAACTCTTCCGCGACAAAGAAAAAGAAGTTGACCACGTGTTCGGGCTGACCCGAGAATTTGCGCCGCAATGCCGGATCCTGCGTGGCCACACCGACCGGGCAGGTGTTGAGATGACACTTGCGCATCATGATGCAGCCTTCGACGACGAGCGGTGCCGTGGCAAAGCCGAACTCGTCGGCGCCGAGCAGGGCACCGATCAGCACGTCGCGACCGGTCTTCATCTGCCCGTCAGCCTGGACGCGAACACGACCACGCAGACGATTGAGCACCAGGGTCTGCTGCGTTTCGGCAAGGCCGAGCTCCCACGGCGAACCGGCATACTTGATCGATGACAGCGGACTGGCACCCGTTCCGCCATCGTGACCGGCGATGACGATGTGATCCGCTTTGGCTTTGGTCACTCCGGCCGCCACCGTGCCGATGCCGACTTCGGAAACCAGCTTGACGCTGATCGACGCCTTCGGATTGGCATTTTTCAGATCATGAATGAGCTGCGCCAGATCCTCGATGGAGTAGATATCGTGGTGCGGCGGCGGCGAAATCAGACCGACACCCGGCACCGAGTGGCGCAGGAAGCCGATGTACTCGGAAACCTTGTGCCCTGGCAACTGGCCGCCTTCACCGGGTTTTGCGCCCTGCGCCATCTTGATCTGGATCTGGTCGGCGTTGACCAAGTATTCGACGGTCACGCCAAACCGCCCGGAGGCCACCTGTTTGATCGCCGAACGCAGGCTATCGCCTTCCTTGAGCTGGTAGTCGCGCTCGATACGTCCCCGGCCAATGATCTCGGAGACCATCTGGCCAGCCTTGACCGGTTTGAAACGCGCCGGATCCTCGCCACCTTCCCCCGTATTCGACTTGCCGCCGATACGATTCATGGCAATCGCCAGCGTACTGTGCGCCTCGGTCGAGATTGAACCGAGCGACATGGCGCCGGTGGCGAAGCGCCTGACAATTTCCTTGGCCGACTCGACCTCATCCAGAGGCACTGCCGGACCCGCCGGTTTTATTTCGAACAGTCCGCGCAGCGTCATGTGCCGCTTCGTCTGGTCATTGATGATCCGGGCGTATTCCTTGTAGGTATCGTATTTTCCTGAACGCGTCGAATGCTGCAGCTTGGCAATGGCATCCGGCGTCCACATGTGTTCTTCACCGCGGACGCGATAGGCGTATTCCCCACCGGAATCGAGCATGCTGGCCAGCACGGGATCGTCGCCGAAGGCCTGTTTGTGCAGGCGGATCGCCTCTTCCATGACATCGAAAACGTCGATACCCTCGATCTGCGACGAAGTCCCGGTGAAGTACTTGTCGACCATCTTTTTCTGCAGGCCGATGGCTTCGAAGATCTGTGCGCCGGTGTAGGACATGTAGGTCGAAATGCCCATCTTGGACATCACCTTGAGCAAGCCTTTACCCACACCCTTGACGAAGTGCTTGACGTATTTATCGGCCGTGGCTGCATTGCCACCGGCCAACTGCTGCAATGTTTCGAGTGCCAGATAGGGATGTACGGCCTCGGCGCCATAACCGGCCAGCACAGCGAAATGATGGGTTTCGCGCACACAGCCGGTTTCGACCACCAGACCGACGCGGGTGCGCAGACCTTGCGTCACCAGATGCTGATGCACGGCAGAGGTGGCCAGCAATGCAGGGATGGCGACATTGTCCTTGCTGACCTTGCGATCGGAGACGATCAGAATGCTGCATCCACGATGCACGGCGTCTTCCGCCTCGGCGCACAGGGACGCCAGACGCGCCTCGACGCCCTCCTTGCCCCAGGCCAGCGGATAACAGATGCGCAGTTCCGCCGAGTGGAATTTTTCATCCGTATACGCTGCAATATTGCGCAGCTTGGCGATATCGGCAAAACTCAGAACCGGCTGTGTCACTTCCAGGCGGTAAGGCGGGTTGATTTCGTTGATGCCCAGCAAATTCGGCTTCGGCCCGATGAACGACACCAGCGACATGACCAGTTGCTCGCGGATCGGATCGATCGGAGGATTGGTCACCTGTGCGAATAACTGACGGAAATAGTTGAAGAGCGGCTTGTTCTTGCTGGACAGCACGGCCAGCGGAGTGTCATTGCCCATCGAACCGGTCGCCTCTTCGCCGGTTTTGGCCATCGGCTCAAGAATGAACTTGATGTCTTCCTGACTGAAACCGAAGGCTTGCTGGCGATCGAGCAGCGATGCCGAGCACTCGGGCGCAGCAGCATTTTCCGGCTCGGCCAGCCCGTCAAGCTTGATGTTGATGCGTGCGACCCAGTCCTGATAGGGCTTCTGCCGCGACAACGACTCCTTCAGTTCAAGATCATCAATGATGCGGCCCTGATCGAGGTCGATGAGGAACATCTTGCCCGGCTGCAAACGCCATTTCTTGACGATCTTCTCGTCGGGAATCGGCAGCACGCCGGATTCCGAAGACATCACCACGAGATCGTCGTCGGTGACGAGATAACGTGCCGGACGCAAACCATTGCGGTCAAGCGTTGCACCAATCTGGCGGCCATCGGTAAAGGCCACGGCGGCCGGACCGTCCCACGGTTCCATCATGGCGGCGTGGTACTCATAGAAGGCGCGACGCTTTTCATCCATCAGCGTATGCGATTCCCAGGCTTCGGGAATCAGCATCATCATGGCGTGCGCCAGCGAGTAGCCCCCCATCACCAGCAATTCAAGTGCGTTGTCAAACGACGCCGAGTCCGACTGGTTCGGGTAAATCAGCGGCCAGATCTTGTCCAGATCGGATCCCAGCAGCGGCGACAGCGTGCCTTTTTCACGTGCTCGCATCCAGTTGTAATTTCCGCGCAGGGTGTTGATTTCGCCATTGTGGGCGATCATGCGGAACGGGTGGGCAAGTCGCCAGTCGGGGAACGTATTGGTAGAAAAGCGCTGGTGTGCCAGCGCCAGCGCGGAAACACAGCGCTGGTCCTGCAAATCAAAATAGTACTCGCCGACCTGATCGGCAAGCAACAAGCCCTTATAGACAATGGTCCGGGCCGACATCGACGGCTGGTAGAACTCCTTGCTGTGTTCCAGCCCGAGCGCCCGAATGGCATTGGCTGCACGGCGCCGAATAACATAAAGCTTGCGCTCCAGCGCATCGGTCACCATCACGTCGGCACCACGACCAATGAAGATCTGCCGGATGATCGGTGCTCGGGCACGAACCGTCGGCGACATGGGCATCTCATGATTGACCGGCACGTCACGCCAACCGAGAATCACCTGCCCTTCGGCACGCACTGCGCGCTCGATCTCTTCCTGACAGGCCCGTCGCGAGGCCGATTCTTTGGGCAGAAAAACCATGCCGACGCCATAGTCTCCGACACGCGGCAAGGCGACGCCCTGCCTGGCCATTTCAGACCGAAGGTAGGCATCCGGAATCTGGATCAGGATTCCTGCGCCGTCACCCATCAACGCATCGGCACCAACAGCACCCCGGTGATCCAGATTTTTCAGGATTTGCAGGCCCTGCTGGATGATCGAGTGGCTTTTCCGGCCCTTGATATGCGCTACAAAACCGACACCACAGGCATCATGCTCGTTGGCCGGGTCATAGAGACCTTGCCGCTCAGGTACAGCCGAATCCATCACGCTTGAATCCTCATAAAACAATGTCATCACACTGGTGGGCAATACACCAAACGTCAAAAAAGCCGGCCTGAAGCCAGCTTATGCGTTTAATGGACGACCTTGGAGTATATCGCGAAACTTCTGTCCATCAAACCATTAAGCCGCACCAAAGCAGTGCATCAGCGGCGTTCGCCCAGACTCCGTGATGAGGTAAATGATCAAACAGCTCACAACTCCCTTTTTTCAGGCGTACCCCCATGATAAAATGCAGCCCCCAGTTAAAGGACATCTTCAAGAATAAACGCTCGGGGCAGTTACCGAAAAAAAGGCGCATAAACCGGATCGTGCTTTTTACACTTATTGACTGGTTTGTTTTTTTCTGGAACGGTAATTGCCAACCAGTGTTTGCTGGGCAGACGGTTGCGCTATAACGCAACCGTATTTTTTAACGCTTACGAATAGAGTGATGGAGAACTGAATGCCACTGACTATCGGAGTACCAAGAGAGGTCTTTGCGGGCGAAAAGCGCGTTGCGACCGTTCCCGATGTCGTCGAAAAACTGATCAAGCTGGGCTTCAAGGTCGCCGTTGAATCAGGCGCCGGCGATGCGGCAAATTTCAGTGACGACGTCTACCGCGCTGCCGGTGCAGAGATCATCGAAGGCGCAGCCAGGCTTTGGGCCACATCCGACATCGTGTTCAAGGTTCGCGGCCCGAGCAGCGAAGAAGTTGGCTTGCTGCGCGACGGTGGCACACTGATTTCCTTCATCTGGCCTGCACAAAATCCCGAACTGCTGCAGAAGCTCGCCGCCAAAAATGCGACCGTGCTGGCCATCGACTCGCTGCCGCGTACGCTCTCCCGCGCCCAGAAGATGGATGCGTTGACCTCACAGGCTGGCGTCGCCGGTTACCGCGCCGTCATCGAAGCCGCCAACGCCTTCGGCCGCTTCTTCAACGGCCAGATCACAGCCGCCGGCAAGGTTCCACCGGCCAAGGTCTTCATTGCCGGTGCTGGCGTCGCCGGCTTGTCGGCAATCGGCACTGCCGCCAACCTCGGCGCCATCGTGCGCGCCAACGACACGCGCGCCGAAGTGGCCGATCAGGTCGTTTCGCTGGGTGGTGAATTTGTCAAGGTCGATTACGAGGAAGAAGGTTCCGGCGGCGGCGGCTACGCGAAGGTGATGAGCGAGGGCTTCCAGCAGGCCCAGCGCGACATGTACGCCAAGCAGGCCAAGGAGGTGGACATCATTATCACGACCGCGCTGATTCCCGGCAAGCCCGCGCCCAAGTTGATTACCGCCGAGATGGTAAGGAGCATGAAGCCCGGCAGCGTGATCGTCGACATGGCAGCCGAACAAGGCGGCAACTGCGAGTTGACCGAGCCTGGACAGGCCGTGGTGAAGCACGGTGTCACCATCATCGGCTACACCGATCTGGTCAGCCGCCTGGCTAGGCAGTCATCAACACTGTACAGCACTAATCTGTTCCGCCTCACCGAGGAACTGTGCAAGACCAAGGACGGCATCATCGACGTCAATATGGACGACGACGCCATTCGCGGCCTGACGGTCACCAAGGATGGCAACGTCACCTGGCCGCCTCCGGCACCCAAACTTCCAGCGGCTCCGCCGGTTGCCGCAAAACCTGCGGCAACCGTATCCGCCAAGAAGGGGCACGGGCACGGTGGCAGCAGCGAGCCGATGTCCGGTCAGAAAATGGCGATCATGTTCGGCGTTGCCGCTGTTCTGTTCTGGCTGATCGGTGCCTACGCCCCGGTGAAATTCCTGGGACACTTCACGGTCTTCGTGCTGGCCTGCTTCGTCGGTTACATGGTGGTCTGGAACGTCAAACCAGCGCTGCATACGCCACTGATGAGTGTAACCAACGCGATCAGCAGCATTATCGCCATTGGCGCACTGGTACAAATCGCTCCTTCAGGCGATCTTTCCCCAGTCTGGATCCGCTCGCTGGCTATCGGCGGTATCGTTCTCGCCACCATCAATATGTTCGGCGGATTCGCCGTCACCCAGCGCATGCTGGCAATGTTCCGCAAATAAGGAGAGATGAACATGTCTGGAAGTCTGGCAACAGTCTCCTATATCGGAGCAACCATCCTTTTCATCCTGTGCCTCGGTGGCCTGTCCAACCAGGAGACTGCGCGTCGCGGTAATCTCTACGGCATGATCGGCATGACCATTGCCGTTCTGGCAACGGTGTTCGGCCCGCAGGTTACCACTGCCGGATTGCCGTGGATCATCGGATCCATGGTCGTCGGTAGCGCTATCGGCCTTTATCTGGCACGCGTCGTGCAAATGACGCAAATGCCGGAACTCGTTGCCTTCATGCACAGCATGGTCGGTCTTGCCGCCATGCTGGTTGGTTACGCCACCTACATCGACCCGGCTGCTTCTGCCGGCCTGGCTGGTGCTGAAAAGGCGATACACGAGATGGAGATGTACGTCGGTATCCTTATCGGTGCTGTCACTTTCTCCGGATCGGTGATTGCCTTCGGCAAGCTATCGGCAAAAATCAGCGGCAAGCCGCTCCTGCTGCCTGGCCGTCATTGGCTGAACCTCATCGGCCTCGTGCTCATCATCTACTTTGGCCGCGAATTTCTGCACGCCACGACCATTGCCGAAGGCATGACGCCGATGATCGTGATGACCATCGTTTCATTGCTTTTCGGCATTCACATGGTGATGGCTATCGGCGGTGCCGACATGCCGGTCGTCGTCTCGATGCTCAACAGTTACTCGGGCTGGGCAGCAGCGGCTACCGGTTTCATGCTGTCCAACGACCTGCTGATCGTCACCGGGGCGCTGGTTGGCTCAAGTGGCGCGATCCTGTCGTACATCATGTGCAACGCCATGAACCGCAATTTCATCAGCGTTATCGCCGGTGGCTTCGGTTCCGACGGCGGGACACCGGCGCCGAAGGGTGATGGCACGGCCCAGCCGGTGGGTGAAGTTTCACCGATCCTTGCCGCCGAGACGGCCGAGTTGCTGCGCGAAGCCAAGAACGTGATCATCGTTCCAGGCTACGGCATGGCGGTGGCGCAGGCTCAGCACACGGTGTACGAAATCACCAAGTATTTGCGCGAGAAGGGCGTCAATGTCCGCTTCGGGATTCATCCAGTCGCTGGTCGCATGCCCGGTCACATGAACGTGCTGCTGGCGGAAGCCAAGGTGCCATACGATGTGGTGTTCGAGATGGACGAACTCAACGAGGACTTCCCTGATACCGATGTAGCCATGATTATCGGCGCCAACGACATCGTCAATCCGGCAGCGCAGGACGACCCGACCTCCCCGATCGCCGGCATGCCGGTGCTCGAAGTCTGGAAGGCCAAGACCTCGATCGTGATGAAGCGCAGCATGGCTTCCGGCTACGCCGGCGTCGACAATCCACTGTTCTACAAGGACAACAACCGCATGCTCTTTGGCGATGCCAAGAAAATGCTGGACGAAGTCCTGATTGCCTTGAAAGCCTGATGCCGCCCCGGCGGCCTGTTCATTGCCCGATGACAACGCCCGTGCCTGCCCGGTACGGGCGTTGTCAGTTTACGCGACAAAATTGCACTGCCCCACGATCAGGGCAGAATCGCCTGCGTCAGATTTCGCCAACCGCAAACAGGCGGCGGTGTTCCTTCATCGCATAACGGTCAGTCATTCCGGCAATATAGTCGGCCACCCTGCGCGGTTGTTCTTCATCCGACTGGTACTGGGGCGGCAGCATGCGCGAATCACTGATGAATGCAGAAAACAGATCGCTGACGATGCGTTGCGCCTTGCAGGTCATGCGCAATACCTGAAAATGCTGATACAGGTGTTTGCGCAAGAAGCGCTTCATTTCACGCTGCGCTTCACGCAATTCATCCGAAAATCCGACCAGCGGCCCGCACCGCCGCGCTTCGGCCAGATCCTGCGGTTTGAGACGAATAATGTTGCCGGTCGTCGTCTCGATCAGATCGCAGACCAGGACGTTGATCATGCGGCGGATTGTCTCATGCACCAGACGGCGCCCGCCGAGGCCGGGATAAGCGGCTCTCACCGCCTCGACATAGCGCGAAAACAGGCTGACGGCTTCCAGTTGTTCAAGCGTGATCAGGCCCGAGCGCAAACCATCATCGACATCGTGATTGTTGTAGGCAATTTCGTCGGCGATATTGCATATTTGCGCCTCAAGCGAGGGTTGCGTACGATCGATGAAACGCTCACCCAACTCACCCAGCTTTTGTGCGTTTTCCGCAGAGCAATGCTTGACGACACCTTCGCGTGTTTCAAAACACAGGTTTAGTCCGGCAAATGCAGCGTAGCGTTCCTCCAGCAGATCAACGATGCGCAGACTTTGCAGATTGTGCTCAAAACCCCCGTGATCCTTCATGCACGCATTGAGTGCATCCTGTCCGGCATGGCCAAACGGGGTATGTCCAAGATCGTGGGCCAGAGAAATTGCCTCGACGAGATCTTCGTTAAGTCGCAAGGCACGAGCTATGCCTCTGGCGATCTGGGCAACTTCAAGGGTGTGGGTCAAGCGTGTACGAAAAAGGTCACCCTCATGGTTGACGAAAACCTGCGTCTTGTATTCCAGTCGCCGAAATGCGGTCGAGTGCACGATTCGATCACGATCCCGCTGAAACTCGCTGCGATGCGCGGGCGGTTCGTCGGCATGGCGTCGCCCCCGTGAGTTGGCCGAGGAAACGGCATAGGGCGAAAAATCAGACATGAATGGAACGGGCAACGATCGCCCGGAAAATTTCATTCTGGCCTGCAAGCTGACTGACAACAGCCTTGCCGATCCGTTCGAGCAGGACGAGGTGCAATTTCCCCCCCTGTACTTTCTTGTCGTGCTGCATCAGTTCAAGGTAACGTTCCCCCCCCATTGCCGGACCATGAACCGGCAGCCCGGCTCGTTTGAATAATGTTTCGACGCGCAGGACATCGACCGCACTGATCCAGCCGAGTTGGCATGACAACTCGGCGGCCATCAGGGTCCCCGCTGCCACGGCCTCGCCGTGCAACCACTCTCCGTATCCCATCCCTGTTTCTATCGCGTGCCCAAAAGTATGGCCAATATTCAACAAGGCCCGTTCACCTTGTTCGTGCTCATCTGCGACAACAATGTCCGCCTTGTTCTGACACGAGCGGCAAATGGCATATGCAAGCGCTTCCGGTTCGCGTGCCAGCAGACGCTCCAGATGCGTTTCCAGCCAGTCAAGAAAGGGCAAATCACGGATCAATCCATACTTGATGACCTCTGCCAGCCCTGAACGCAATTCCCGATCGGGCAGGGTATTCAGGTTGTCGGTATCGATCAGGACCAGCCTGGGCTGGCAGAACGCACCAATCATATTCTTGCCATGCGGGTGGTTGATCGCTGTCTTTCCGCCGACCGACGAGTCCACTTGAGCAAGCAACGTGGTCGGAATCTGAATGAAGGGGATGCCGCGCTGGTAACAGGCCGCCGCAAAACCGGTCATGTCCCCGACGACCCCGCCGCCAAGCGCAATCAGCGTGGTTGAACGTTCGCAATGCTGCTCAAGCAGCACATCGAAAATCGTATTCAGTGTTTTCCAGTTTTTGAACTGCTCGCCATCGGGCAGGATAATCTCGACGACCTCAATGCCGGCTTCGCGCAACGAAGCGGCAAAGTTGTGCAAGAAAAGCGGTGCCACTGTCGTATCGGTGACGACGGCAACCTTAGGATAGCGAAGGTAAGGCAACAGAAGATCCACGCGCCCAAGCAGACCGCGTCCGATATGGATCGGATAGGCTCGCGCTCCGAGCGCGACATTCAGGGTTTCCATTGCTCCCCGATTTCTTTCATCAACAATTGTAAAATCCCCTGCGCGTTTATGCGGCTGCCATCGACAACCAAATTGGCCACTTCACGATACAGCGAATCGCGTTGCGTATAGAGATCTTTTAGCCTTTGCAAAGGATCAGAAACCTTCAGCAGAGGTCGGTTCCGATCATTTCGCGTACGCTCCCACAGGGTAAGCGGCGGCACGTTGAGATAAATGACGAAACCGCTGGCCCTCAGATTGGTACGATTTTCCGGGCGCAGGACAACCCCGCCCCCGGTTGCCACCACACGTCTGCTCAGTTGCGAAAGATCGGCTATGACCTGGGCTTCACGTTTGCGGAACCCCTCCTCGCCTTCGATTTCAAAAACCGTCGGGATACTGACCCCCGTGCGTAGCTCTATTTCACGATCTGAATCGACGAAATCGAGTTCAAGACGCTTCGCCAGCGATCGACCAATCGTCGTCTTGCCGGATCCCATCAGCCCGACGAGATAGATATTGTCTGTGCCGTATTGATTATCCACACCGTCATTCTACCGCAGCAACTCCATAACAAAACGACACAAAAAAGCCGGCAAATGCCGGCTTTGAATTGCCGTACCCGGAAATCAGCGCACCACGAGTCCTTCGGCAAATATTCTGGGTGTAATGAAAATCAACAATTCCGTTTTGTCATCGA
>JAIFKU010000025.1 GCA_020049495.1 Accumulibacter sp. | reverse complement strand
GCCGATATCGGCGTAACGATGTCCGATCTCGCGATACGCTGGGCCGTCGACAACCCGGCAGTCAGTTGTGCGCTGGTCGGCGCGCGGAACCGCACGCAATTGCAGGCCAACGTCGGCGCGCTGGGCGTCTCCATCGATGCGCCGCTCATCGAGCGACTGAACGCTTTGACCGATCCGCTGAAGCAGCATATGGGCAATCATCTAGACCTTTACGAAAGCGCCGAGAATGATCGAACCTTGTGAAGCACAGTGCTATGTCAAGGACCCGCAGGTAATCGATGATTAGACTATATGACGTCGCCAAGCGTGCCGGCGTGTCCGTCAGCACCGTATCCAACGTCATCAACGGACGCACCGAGCGCATGCTGGCCGAAAACCTGCGGCATGTTAAGGAAGCGATTGCCGAACTCGGCTATCAACCGAATCGCGCCGCACGCTTCCTGAAGACGGGCCATACACCGCTCATTGGCTTGCTCGCCCCGTCGATCTCGAATCCGATCTACGGGGCACTGGCGCGCGAAGTCGAGGTAGTCGCACAGGAGAAATACGGCTATCGCGTTCTGGTCGGCAACACTTACCGCGATCCCGAAAAGGAAATGAGCTTCCTCGCCGACATGCTTTCGCACGGCATACGCGGCGTCATCATCGTTTCGCCCTTGCTCGAACAAGGGCACTTCGAAGAATCGATCCGGCGCGGTCTGGTCGCCGTCAGCTACGACCGGCGATCAATCGCCGGCACCAACCTCGCAGTCGATTATGTTTCCATGGACAACAGCAAGGCCGCGCGCATCGCCGTCAGCCATCTGATCAGGCACGGCCATCGGCATCTCGCCTACATCACCGCATCGGGATCGACCGTGAGCCGCATGGACAAGATCGCCGGCTTTCTGGCGGCAACGAAGAGAGCCGGTCTATCGGCGACCTCGGAAGTCCTCGAGGGCAGAGTATCGTCGGGCTATGGTGACGCCGAGATGGCCCAGCTCGGGCGCAACTTTGCCGAGCAGATTGCCGCGCGTAAGCAGCGACCAACCGGCATCGTCGCTGTGAACGATCTGATGGCGATCGGTTTCATCCTCGGGCTGCAAAGCTTTGGCCTGCGGGTACCGCAGGACATTTCGGTTGTCGGTATCGACGACATGTTTCTTTCGGCCTACATCGAACCCGGCATCACGACCGTGCATCTGCCGCTCAAGGAAATGGCGCACACCATGGTCAGCAGGATTCTGTACCGTCTCGGCAACCCGCAGGCGGGTACAGAAGAGTTCACTTTTGCGCCGCGGCTAGTCGAGCGAGGCTCCGTCGCTGATTGCAAGGGGCGCAGGAAATGATCGAGTTCATTCGTGCTGGTGTTCCGCAGGCCCCTGCTGTGGAGCGAAACGCTCGAGAACATGGCTTGCCATGCCCCTGGCCAATTCCTCTTCACCCAGGAAGACCGTGCCGATGGCCTCTTTGCGCAGCAATAGCGACTCGTCCTCGTTATGCGTGCGCAGCACAATTTCGATATCCGGGTTGAGTGTGCGTGCAGTGTTAGCCATTTGCCGGACGTAGAGCGTATCCGGGGTCGAAATGACCAGCATGGCAGCGTCTGCAATGTGCGCCTGGATCAGTACCGCCGGATCAGCGGCATTCCCTGAGACAGCGGCCATTCCTTTCTTGCGCAGGTCTTCGACCAGTTCGCGATTCTGCTCGGCAACGACATAGGGAATGCCGCGCTCTTCCAGCGCCTTGGCGATGCGGTGTCCAACCCGGCCAAAACCGACCAGTACGACCTGCCCTTCGAGGTATTTTTGTTCGGTGCTCATCGGCAACTCGGCATAGGGATCTTGCCTGTGTTCCAGACGACGTGCCAGTTCCGAGCGTTTGAGCACCAAGCGCCGGAAGGGCTCGATGGCGGCAAAGAGAAACGAGTTCAGCGCAATCGAGATCAGCACACCGGCAAGCACCAGATTCATGCCCTCGGCGGGAAGCAGTCCAAGCGACAGGCCCAGACCGGCCAGAATGATCGAGAACTCGCCAATCTGGCCCAGGCTCGCAGCAATCGTCAGCGCCGTATTGAGCGGGTAGCGAAGCGCAATGATCAGCACGAGTGCGGCAAGAGAATTTCCGAAGATGACAATGGCGACAACACAGAGCACCAGAGCGGGCTGCTCGACCAGAATCGCGGGATCAAACAGCATGCCCACCGAAACGAAAAACAATACCGAGAAGGCATCACGTAGCGGCAGGGACTCCTGTGCCGCGCGATGGCTGAATTCGGATTCGCGCATTACCGTGCCGGCGAAGAAAGCACCGAGCGCAAACGACACGTTGAACAGGGCCGACGCGCCGTAGGCGATGCCGATCGCCGTCGCCACCACGGACAGGGTGAATAACTCGCGCGAACCCGTGCGCGCGACCTGCCACAACAGCCAGGGCAGAGCCCTTCGCCCGACAACCAGCATCAGGGTGATGAAGGCTACAACCTGCAACAGTGTCAGCCCGATAGTCATCCACAGTGGTTTCACGTCGGCCAGGTGAACTGTCGCTCCGCCGAGCACCCCGGCGAGCGCGGGCAAAAGAACAAGGGCAAGCACTGTGGCCAGATCCTGAACCACCAGCCAGCCAACGGCGATGCGGCCATTCATCGTATCGAGTTGGCTGCGCGATTCAAGCGACTTGAGCAGCACCACGGTACTCGCGCAGGACAGCGACAGGCCAAAAACAAGCGCAGTTCCCGAACCCCAGTTCAACCACAGGGCCATGCCCATGCCCAGCGCCGTTGCCACCCCCATCTGCACCAGCGCACCGGGAATGACGATGCGCTTGACCGCGAGCAGGTCATCGGGGGAGAAGTGCAGTCCGACGCCGAACATCAGCAACATGATGCCGATCTCGGACAACTGCGAGGCAATATGCACGTCGGCGACGTAACCCGGTGTCGCCGGACCGATGAGGATGCCGGCAACCAGATAGCCGACCAGCGCGGGTACCCTGATGCGTTCGGCAAGGAAGCCAAGAATCAACGCCGCCCCGAAGGCGGAGGCAATGGTGGTGATCAGAGAAATGTTGTGATCCATTCAATCCCCTTCGTTCTGCACGGAACCATGCGTACCGCAACAGCGGTTGCAGCGCACAAGCGCAGAAACCGGATACTCAATAACTCGTGCGCTAGCCCTTCAGTTCTCCTATGAGATGCGCTCAATTATTCACTACTGTCGTTCCCGCGCAGGCGGGAACCCAGTTACATTAACATTCTGGATCCCCGCCTACGCGGGGATGACGCCCCGAAGGCGACGGGGCCTTGGGCTCAAGTTCCCCTGGAGGACAAATACTTCAGTGTTTCCCTAGCCCTGCAAAGCCTTATCCACCACTTCAAACACGTCCCGCGACAGACCGGGCTGCTGCCTGAGCGATTCCAGCGCCGCCCGTGCATGGCTCTGGCGTATGGTAGCGAAGCGTTTCCAGCGGTCGAAACTGCGCGCCAGGCGCGAGGCGACTTGCGGATTGATCGGGTCGAGCGCGGCAATCTGCGCGGCCAGAAAACGGTATCCGGCACCGTCCGCCGCATGAAAATGGCGATGATTGGCGCCAAAGGCCCGCAGCAGGGCGTAGACCTTGTTGGGATTGCGCAGGTCGAAGGCCGGATGGTGCGTCAGGCTGTCCACCCGCGCCAGCGTGCCGGGAATGCGGCTGCCGGCCTGAACCGCCAGCCACTTGTCGACCACCAGCGCTTCGTGCTGCCAGCGTTCGTAGAAGTTAGCCAGTGCTTGTTCGCCCTGCACACCCGAGCCATTGGCCAGCACCGACAATGCGGCGAACTGGTCGGTCATGTTGTCGGCGCCAGCGAACTGCTGCATGGCCACGACGCGCTGTTCGACCGAATCGAGCTCATTCAGATAGCCCAGACACAGATTGCGCAGACGACGACGGGCAGCCTGTTGCGTCTCCGGCTGATACGTGACTGTTGGTGCCAACGCGGCATAGATTCGGGCAAATTCACTCTCCAGACCCGTTGCCAGATAGCGGGCCAGGCCGCATCTGGCCTGGTGCAACACCTCTGGATCGACCACGTCCATCTGCTCGGCCAGCGTGGCTTCACCGGGCAAGGTCAGCGCTTCGGCGATGAAGGCTGGATCGCTGGCACTGAGCAGTACCTTGCGCGCCGCATCGAGCACGCTGCTCGGCCAGGCCAGCGGTTCACCACGGCCAAGGCTGGCAGCGGCCTTGAGAATCAACTGACCGAAGAGTCGCTGCCCGGCTTCCCAGCGGTTGAACGGGTCGCTGTCATGCGCCAGCAGATGGGCGAGTTCGGCTTCCGTATAGGCGTACTCCAGCACGACGGGGGCCGAGAAATTGCGCAGCAGGGACGGTACCGGCGCGATCGGGATGTTTTCGAAGACGAAGGTCTGCTCCGCTTCGGTGAGGTGCAGAACGCGTGTAGTTGCTCCGTTGCCCAGATCGAGATCGCCACCTTGCGGACCAACCAGACCGACGGCGACGGGAATCAGGTAAGGCGCTTTTTCGGCCTGACCCGCTGACGGCGCGCAGCCTTGCGCCAGCGTCAGCGTGTAGCGTCGGGCAGCGGCATTGTACTCGCTGTGAGCGGTCACTTTCGGCGTACCGGCCTGCCGGTACCAGGTCATGAACGGGGTGAAGTCGAAGCCCGCGGCATCAGCCATGGCCGCGACGAAATCGTCGCAGGTCACCGCCTGACCGTCATGGCGCTCGAAATACAGATCCATGCCGCGCCGGAAGGCGTCTCTGCCGATCAGCGTGTGGATCATGCGCACGACTTCGGCGCCCTTTTCATAGACGGTAGCCGTATAGAAGTTGTTGATTTCCAGATAGCTCGCTGGGCGCACCGGATGCGCCATCGGGCCGGCATCCTCGGGAAACTGGGCGGCACGCAGCCCGCGCACCTCGCGAATGCGCGCCGTCTCGCGGCTGTGCGTGTCGGCGCCGAACTCCTGGTCGCGGAACACGGTCAGGCCTTCCTTCAGGGAGAGCTGGAACCAGTCGCGGCAGGTCACGCGGTTGCCGGTCCAGTTATGGAAGTATTCGTGCGCGACGACGCGGTCGATGTTCTCGAAATCGACATCGGTCGCCACGTCGGCTCGCGCCAGAACGTACTTGGTGTTGAAGATGTTGAGCCCCTTGTTCTCCATGGCGCCCATGTTGAAATCGCCGACGGCGACGATCATGTAGTGGTCAAGATCACATTCGAGGCCGAAGCGCTGCTCGTCCCAGCGCATCGCCTTCCTGAGCGCGGCCATGGCGTGTGCGCACTGGTCGAGCTTGCCCGGCTCGACGTAGATGGCGAGTTGAACGTCGCGACCGGACGCGGTGCGGAAGGTGTCGCGCAGCACATCGAGCTTGCCGGCGACCAGGGCAAAGAGATAGCAAGGTTTCCGGAACGGGTCTTCCCAGGTAGCGTAATGGCGGCCTTGTGCTTCGTCGCCGCTGCCCACGGGGTTGCCGTTGGCGAGCAGGAAGGGGAATTCTGCCTTGTCGGCATGGATGGTGACGGTATAGCGCGCCATCACGTCCGGCCGGTCGATGAACCAGGTGATGCGGCGGAAGCCCTGCGGCTCGCACTGGGTAAAGTAGCCGTCGCGGCTGCGATAGAGGCCGGAAAGTTGCGTATTCTTGTCCGGCTGGATGCGCACCAGCGTTTCCAGCACAAAGCGTTCGGGCAGGGCCTTCACTTCCAGTTGCTGTTCGCCCAGGCTGTAGGCCTGCGCCGGCAACAGGTGGCCATCGAGGCTGACCGACAGGGTTTCCAGATCTTCGCCGTCGAGCAGCAGCGGGAGATCACCGCTAACGGCCGGATTCCTCTGGCAATCGAGGGTGGCGGTCACCAGCGCACCCTGCGGGCGAATATCAACGTCCAGATGAATGCTGTTCACCAGGTACGATGGTGGAGTGTAGTCCTTGAGAAGGACGGGAAGCGGGACAGGTGTATCATTTTGCATAAGGGTTTTGTTCCGGGTGACGGTCAGCCGCGATGATAACGGAGAAGATTGCGTAGCGGCACAGTGCACAGCCCTACGACAGCGTGCGCCGAACTTTTACTGCAAGCTGCTGACAAAGAGGAGCAGACAGACCATTGCAATCCCGACAGGCGACAAGCCTCAGGGATCATTCAACCCCGATATTACAAGGAATCAACATGGCAAACACAGTCACACTCGGCGGCAACCCGGTTCAGGTCGCAGGCACTTTCCCCGGCAAGGGTCAGACGGCACAGGCTTTTTCGCTGGTCGGCAACGACCTCTCCGACGTCACGCTGGAAAAATTTGCCGGCAAGCGCAAGGTGCTGAACATCTTCCCGAGCATCGATACACCGACCTGCGCAACCTCGGTACGCAAGTTCAACAAGAGCGCGAACGATCTCTCCAATACGGTTGTCCTGTGCATTTCTGCCGATCTGCCCTTTGCGCAAAAGCGTTTCTGCGGAGCGGAAGGTCTGGACAACGTGGTGACGCTGTCGACCATGCGTGGTAGCGAATTCCTCCAGGCTTACGGTGTGGCGCTGACGAGCGGCCCGCTGGCCGGCGTGGCGGCGCGCGCAGTCCTTGTCCTTGACGAGAAAAACAAGGTGCTGCACAGCGAACTGGTTGCCGAAATCAAGACCGAGCCGGATTACGATGCAGCACTGAAGGTACTGGCCTGAATCTGAGCTGACGTTTGCTGATAGTCAGTCATGTGAAGAATGGCGCGGAACGTCAAGTCACCGGAATTTGGCCGCGCCCTTCCGGGGTACACGCCCAGGCTCTGTAAATCCTCAGGGCCACATGCGCATCATTGGCGGCATAAAGCTGCTGGCGTTCCGTCAGACGCGGGCTGGCCCAGTTGCTGGTCCCTGTTTTCTTGGACTTCTGGAACCTCTCGCCAAAGAAGTGCGCCACGGCGACTTTCGCCCCCACCGTTCCACGATGCCCTTTCCCGCGCAGAACTTCACCGAGATCAAGGACATTGTGCAGATCTATGCCTAGTCTCGATTTCAGGGCGCTGCGGTCATTGCCCAGGCCAAAGCCGACCTTCAGCAGGCGCGGCGATTCCAGAATGACTTTCAAGGCGTCACTGGCGTGCGACCGGGATACCGGGAACAGGTATGCCTGCTCTTCGGTAGCCAACTGAATCAGGTGCGGGCCGGTCGAAATCTCGTCTTTCAGGAAGGTCGGTTTCGATTCCGTATCGAAGCCGATGGCATCGCTCGCCATCAGCACATCAAACGCTTCGGCAACCAGTGCGTCCGAGGTCATCAGGGAGATGTCGGCCAGCGAAATTCCGGCATAGTCGGGTAACTCGGCCGCACTCAGCGACGCCCTGTTGAATACGACATCGCTCAACTCGATTCTCCACGGCACACCGCCATGATCTTGCGCAGCCAGTCGCCGATGGCGGCAATCTCTTGCGGGCAGACCGAGTGCGGCATCGGGTAGTCGTGCCACTCAAGCGCGTAGCCGTGTTGCATCAGCAGATTCCTGGCCGCGATGCCAAGCTGAAGCGACACCACGTCGTCAACGCTGCCGTGGGCAGCGAAAATCGGAGTGTCCTTGTTGGCCTCCGTCGCTTCGGCGACCAGCACGCCGGGATTAGG
The DNA here is from genome assembly GCA_020049495.1 of Accumulibacter sp. Classification (GTDB taxonomy): domain Bacteria; phylum Pseudomonadota; class Gammaproteobacteria; order Burkholderiales; family Rhodocyclaceae; genus Propionivibrio. Next base: position 7,942 of record JAIFKU010000025.1, on the reverse strand, counting down.
GATGTAGGTTGAAAGCGCGATGACACCGGCCAGCTTCTCAGGGTGCGTCAGCGCAGCGGCGTAGGCAATGGCGCCGCCCTGCGAAAAACCGGCGATGAAGATTCGATGGCACGGTGTACCACGCCGGTTTTCGCGGGCAATCAGACGGCGGATCGCCTGCCGTGATTCAAGTATCCCTGCGTCGTCGATCTGCCGGCTGTCGATGTCCAGCGAAATGATGTCGTACCACGCGCGCATCACGTAGCCGCCGTTGCAGCTCACCGGGATCATCGGCGCATGCGGAAATACGAAACGCACGGCGTATTCCTCCAGCCCCAGTTCCGGCACGACGGGCTCAAAATCAGAGCCATCGGCACCCAGACCGTGCAGCCAGATTACCGAAAACTGGGGGTTGTCGGCCGTTTCAAGCTCGATGGCAGACAAGAGTTCGTCCATTGAAACCTCCTATGTGTAGGGCAAACGGATCAGTCCGGGCATTATGGCAGAGCCTGGACCCGCCGACGTTCGCCGGGACTCGAATGGAGAGAATTTCGCTCGGCCTTGCAAGTTGGCTGTACGCATCAGCCCGGCGCAGATGGCCGAAGTAACGGAGGGCCAGTGGGTGGATGTCTGTCAGCGATGAGTTTCTTCATCACCCGACCATCTTGGGCGATACGATCAGAAGCGACATGGCGGCAGATAACCCAAGTTTTTCGGCAGAGCGCACCACAGACGGGGATAATTGCGCATGATCAAAACGCCGCCCCCTTCCTCCTCGCCTGCAGAACCCACTGCCGGGCGCTCATTCAACGAACTGCCGCTGTCGCCGCGCCTGAAAGCGACGCTAGAGCAACTCGACTACCTGACGATGACGCCCATCCAGTCAGCCAGCCTGCCGCTTGCACTCGCCGGCCACGACCTGATCGCGCAGGCCAAGACCGGCAGCGGCAAGACGGCGGCCTTCGCGCTGCCGCTGCTGACCAGTCTCAATCCGCGGCGCTTTGCGGTGCAGGCCATGGTGTTGTGCCCGACGCGCGAACTGGCTGATCAGGTGACGCAGGAAATCCGCCGTCTGGCGCGCGCTGAAGACAACATCAAGATACTGACGCTGTGCGGCGGCACCACCCTGCGCCCGCAGCGGGACAGCCTGGAGCACGGCGCGCATATCGTCGTCGGCACGCCGGGTCGGATCATGGATCATCTGGAGCGCGGCAGCCTGAATCTGGAGGCGTTGAGTACCTTGGTGCTCGACGAGGCTGATCGCATGCTCGACATGGGCTTTTACGACGACATCGCCTTCGTCGCCAGGCAATGCCCGTCCGGGCGTCAGACCCTGCTCTTTTCGGCGACGTTTCCGGAAGGCATCGAACGCCTGGCGAAGCAGTTCCTGCGCCACCCGCAAAACGTCAAACTGCCCGAGCAACATGGCAGCAGCAAGATCCGCCAGCGCTTCTACGAGGTCAAGCACGACGAGCGTCTGCAGGCCGTCGGCATCCTGCTTCGGCACTACCGTCCGGTCAGCACGCTGGCCTTCTGCAACACCCGGCAGCAATGCCGCGACCTGCTGGAGGTGCTGCAGGCGCAGGGGTTTCATGCGCTGACCTTGCACGGCGATCTGGAACAGCGCGAACGCGATCAGGTGCTGATCCAGTTCGCCAACCGCAGTTGCTCGGTACTGGTGGCCACCGACGTGGCGGCTCGCGGGCTCGATATCACACAACTCGAAGCGGTGATTAATGTCGACGTCACACCCGACCCGGAAATCTACATTCACCGCATTGGCCGCACCGGCCGTGCCGACGAGGACGGTTGGGCGTTCAGTCTGTGCAGCCCGACCGACCGGCGACGCGTAGCCGCCATCACCGAAATGACCGGCAGCGAGCCCGAGTGGCACGGCCTGGGTTCGCTGCAATCGGTCAACGATTCGCCACTGGTACCGCCGATGGTCACGCTGCAGATTCTCGGCGGGCGCAAGGAAAAGATCCGCCCCGGCGACGTGCTCGGCGCCCTCACGGCCGAAGCGGGTGGCCGCCAATTCACCCGCGAGCAGGTCGGCAAGATCACCGTGACCGATCAAACGACCTATGTTGCTGTCATGCGTGACATGGCCCACGAAGCTGTGCGCAAATTGACGGTGGGCAAGGTGAAGGGCAAAGCGGTGAAAGTGCGCGCTCTGGAAAACTAAGCTTGTCTTGATGAGCAGATGTCGGCCTGGCAGATGCCTGAGCGACAGGAATGCCAACGGTAAATAACTGATTGCCCTTCGGGCCTCACACGAGGGATAATTCGCGCTTTTACCCTCAAGACAAGGAGAATGAGATGCTGCGCAGAACATTTCTGGCTGTAACTGCAGCCTGCATGCTGGTCGCCGGCGGGTCGGCCATGGCCCAATCCTACCGTACGGAATACCGGCTCTCGACCGTTCTCGGCACCGCCTTCCCCTGGGGGCAGGCGGGCGAACGCTGGGCCGCACTGGTCAAGGAAAAGACGCAGGGGCGCATCAATATCAAGCTCTATCCCGGAACCTCGCTGGTCGGCGGCGACCAGACGCGTGAATTCACCGCCATCCGCCAGGGCGTGATCGATCTGGCCATCGGCTCGACCATCAACTGGTCGCCACAGGTCAAGCAATTGAACCTGTTTGCGCTGCCTTTCCTGATGCCGGATTACAAGGCCATAGACGCCCTGACCCAAGGCGAGGTCGGCAAGCAACTGTTCGGCATACTGGAAAAGCAAGACGTCATCCCGCTGGCCTGGGGGGAAAACGGTTTCCGCGAAATGTCGAACTCCAAGCGTCCGGTCACCTCACCGTCGGAAATGAAGGGGCTCAAGTTCCGCGTCGTCGGCTCGCCGCTGTTCAACGAAACCTTCAGTGCCGCAGGGGCCAACCCGACCCAGATGAGCTGGGCCGACGCCCAGCCCGCGCTGGCTTCGGGCGCGGTCGATGGACAGGAAAACCCGTTGTCGGTGTTCGTCGCCGCCAAGCTCTCCGGTGTCGGGCAGAAATACCTGACGCTCTGGCATTACGTGGCCGACCCGCTGATTTTCGTGGTCAACAAGGAGGTCTGGGCCAGCTGGAGCCCGGCTGATCGTGAAGCAGTACGTCAGGCGGCATTGCAGGCCGGCAGCGAGAACATCGCGCTGGCGCGCAAGGGCATTGCCGGCAGCGACAACGCCGTGCTCAAGCAGATCGAAGCGGCTGGTGTGACGGTGACCACGCTCACGACGGAACAACGCGACGCCTTCGTAAAGGCCACCCGCCCGGTGTACGAGAAATGGTCAAAGACTATTGGTGCCGATCTGGTCAAGAAGGCTGAAACCGCCATCGCCAAACGTTAATTGCATGGAGTCTGATAACCAGAGCGATCGCACCCGCACAGTGTTTTCCGTCGAACGGCTGCTGATGGCCGTCTCGATGGGGGCGCTGTGCACGCTGACCATGGTCAACGTGCTCGTCCGCTATTTCACCGACCTGTCCTTTGCCTTCACCGAGGAAATTTCTGTGGTGCTGATGGTGATCATGACCCTGGTCGGCGCCTCCCACGCTTTCGGCAGCAATCACCACATTTCCATTCTCTATTTCGTCGAGCGCAATCCCGCCTGGCGGCATGCCGCCAGGCGTCTGGCTTCCGGCTGTTCCCTGCTGATGTTCGGCCTGCTCGCCTGGTATGGCATGCGCATGACCTGGGATGACTACCGGTATGAAGTCACCACGCCTTCCCTGGGCTTTCCGCAATGGTGGTATTCGATCTGGCTGCCGCTGATTTCCCTGCTGATCGTTGCGCGCCTGCTCGGTGTGCTGCGCCAGGGGGAGAAGTGATGGATTGGCTGCTGTTCGGAATTTTCGCCGTGCTCATGCTCACCGGTGTTCCTCTTGCCGTGGCCATGGGTCTTGCCGGCACGGCCGTAGTCGCGGCCAGCGGACTCGGCATGATGTCCCTGCCAACCAACGTCTACACGGGAATCGCCAAATACCCGCTGATGGCCATTCCGGTGTTCGTCATCGCCGGGCTGATCTTCGAACGCGCCGGCGTGGCGGCGACCATCGTCCGTTTTGCCTCGGCCGTGGTCGGCCAGCGCCGGGGCAGCCTGGCCATCGTGGCCATCATGGTGGCGATGATCCTTGGCGGCATCTCGGGTTCCGGTCCCGCCGATTCGGCCGCAGTCGGTGCCGTGATGCTCCCTTCGATGCTCAAGGCCGGCTATCCGCGACAGTTTACTGCGGCAGTCATCGCCGCGGCGGGCTCGACCGACATCCTGATCCCGCCTTCGATCGCCTTCGTCATCTACAGCCTGCTGGTACCACAGGCGTCGGTGCCGGCACTGTTCGCCGCCGGTATGATCCCTGGCATCCTTTCCGGGCTGACGCTGATTCTTGTTGCCTGGTGGCTTTCAGTGCGTCACGGTTTCGAAAGTCAGCCGGCCGAGCCGCGCCCTCCCTTCTGGCAAAGCCTGAAAGACGCCGGTTGGGGCCTGGCGGCGCCGGTAATCATTCTGGGCGGCATGCGCAGCGGCTTTTTCACGCCGACCGAAGCCGCCGTCGTGGCGGTTTTCTACGGCTTCCTCGTCGGCAAGGTGATTTACCGCAGCCTGAGCTGGAGCGACATCTATGACGTTCTGGTCGAATCGGCGGAAATTGCTTCGGTGATCCTGACCGTGGTGGCACTGGCCAGCGTTTTCGCCTGGGCCAGCAGCACGCTGGGAACCTTCGACCATCTGGCCAATGCCATGCTCGGCACCGGACTGCCCGAGATCGTCATGCTCATCAGCATCCAGATCCTGCTGCTGATCGCCGGCATGTTCCTCGATGCCATTTCGATCTATTTCATTTTTCTGCCGCTGCTGATCCCGATCGCCATCCATTTCAACTGGGATCTGGTCTGGTTTGGCGTGGTGATGACGATGAACATGGCTCTGGGCCAGTTCCACCCGCCTCTCGGCGTCAACCTGATGGTCACCTGCCGCATGGCCGGAGTCTCCATGGAGTCGACCATTCCCTGGGTATTGTGGATGGTTGTGGCCATGGCCGGCACCATGTTCCTGGTGACTTTCGTTCCCGAAATCGCGCTCTGGCTGCCGCGCAGTCTGGGTTATCTGTAGGCGGCCAGTCGGACCGGATCATCGGTCAGCATCTTTACGCCTGAAGCTGTTTGACTCGATCAATGCTGGTCGCTAATCCCTGACTGACTGTCGTTTTGAAGGTTGTTGCAGGTAGGCGCCTGAGTCGTTGAGGAGATTTTCGGCCCGTGCAACCTGCCGGGCACCCGCCGTGCCAGAATCAATCACCAGAAGTTCAAGAAGAGCTTCAGTCACCGCCACCGCCGCAGTGATCGATGGAAAAAAAGACGGGCTTTTGACTGAGAAAAGCACTGAAACGTCTGCCGCAAGTGCGAGTGGCGAGGCCTTGCTGTCGGTCAGCGCAATAATGCCTGCCTTCGCCGCACGAGCGGCTTCCACGACAAGCATTGACTCCCTTGAGTAAGGGGAGAAACTGATTACAAGCACGGCGTCTTTTCTCTCGATCAGGCGCAGTTGCATTTCGAGGCCACCGCTCTGCCCATCGATCAGATGTACTGTATTTCTGAAGAGCCTGTAACCATAGACAAGGGAGCAGGCAATTGGAAAACTGGCGCGAAATCCGGCCACATGCACACACCTCGCGCGCTTTAGAAGCTTCACGACGTCAGGCAAGGACGTCCCGCAAAGAGCCTCAGACAAATCGAGGTTCTGGCGCTGGGCCAGGAACATCTCTCCCAACAGCGCCGGGTCGCGCTTGCGAGCTGCAAGGCTCTTTGCCCGCTGCCCATAGCCTTCGCTGTGCAGGCCAAGATCTTCAGCAAAGGCCGCCTTGAGTACGGGCCACCCCGAATAACCAAGCTGCTGAGCTAAACGAACCAAGGTGGAAGGTTGAGCACCGGCCCGTTCTGCGATAGTCCGCATCGACGCGATAACGACTTCATTGGGGTGATCAACGATATAGCGTGCGGCCACCTGCATCTTCGGAGAGAGCGTTGAGAATTGTTCCAGGATGAGTTCTTTTGATTGCATCTCAGACTCGCGGAAATGTCACATAAATATCATGGGCCAAATGCGACTGCAATCGGGCATCGCAACAAGTCATATCCAAAGGCCTTAATGAAACGCTAAAGTATTCCAAATCCGTCATTCCGGCGAAAGCCGGAATCCAGAAGAATCAACGAACTGGACCCCGGCTTTCGCCGGGGTGACAAATAAATCAGCCTTTCCTTAAGTAACGCCCCAGATCCGTTTTACATCTTCCGGTGTAGCCAGTTCACGGCCAAGCGCTTTGGCAATAACAGCAATCCTGTCCACCAATGCGGCATTTGTCGCCAGAACTCCTTTGGCAAAATAGATGTTGTCTTCGATACCAACGCGTACATGCCCGCCCAGAGCCATGGCAATCGTCGACAGGTTGACATGTTGCGCCCCGATAACGGAAACACTCCACGCGGCATCAGGGGGTAAGCTTTCGACCAGGAAGAACAGATTTCTGGCGGTAGCGGCTAAAGACCCTTTTACCCCCAGCACAAGATTAAAAAGCAGCGGAGCCTTGAGAAGTCCTTTCTTTTGCAATTCGAGCGCATTCGGAATCATGGCGCTATCAAACACTTCGATTTCCGGCTTGATGTTATTTTTCAGCATGAAATCAGCCATATATTCGACCAGTTTAGGATCATTCGCATTGACACTGGACGGAAAATTGGACGATCCGGTAGCCAGACTGGCTGACTCAGGATTTAATTTCAATGCCTCGCAGCGCGCCTCGTCTGATTTCCCGCCGCGAGCCCCGGTAGAAATCTGTTTAATGATCGGGCAACCCGCCTCATTGAGCAAGCGCACCGTTTCAGCAAAATATTTCATCTCCGTCGTTGGAAGATTCTGCTCATCACGGGCGTGAATATGGGCGACCGATGCCCCTCTCGCATAGCAGGAAATGATGTCATTGGAAATTTCAGCGGGTGTCAGCGGAACGTACTGCGTCATCGCCTTTGTTGGGACATTCCCTGTAGGTGCCAAAGTAATAATCAGTTTTTCCACAATCTCATCCCCTCAAAAGACAATTGCAACGTTTGTTGCTATAAATTATAGTATACAACGTACGTTTCACACAATATTGCTTACCCGATGGGAGAACAATTCATGACGGCTATTATTCATCGGTCCCTGCTGGCCACGCCATTGGTCGCGGAGTCGGCAATGGGCATGTACATCGTCGACAAGCAGGGGAAAAACTATATCGATGCCAGCGGAGGTGCGGCGGTTTCCTGTCTCGGTCATGCCCATCCGGATGTGCTGGCGGCTATGCACGCCCAGATCGACAAGCTGGCTTACGCCCATACGAGTTTCTTCACCAGTGACGTCGCCGAGGAACTTGCCGACTTTCTCGCCAAGGTTGCACCAGCCGGACTGGACAAGGTCTATTTTGTGTCGGGCGGGTCGGAGGCGATTGAAGGGGCATTGAAGATTGCCCGGCAATACTTTGTCGAGATCGGGCAAGAAAATCGCACTGTATTCGTGGCCCGGCGTCAGAGCTATCATGGCAACACCCTCGGTGCCCTGGCCGTAGGCGGCAATGAATGGCGCCGGAAACAGTTTGCGCCAATACTGATGGATGTGGGTCGCGTATCGCCCTGTTACGAGTACCGTGACCGGCGCGATGACGAGAGCCAGGACGCGTACACACAGCGACTGATCGTGGAACTGGATAACAAATTCCAGGAAATCGGGCCGGATCGCGTTATTGCCTTCGTTGCCGAAACAGTTGGCGGAGCCACGTCCGGCGCACTTCCCCCGACGCCGGGTTACTTCAAGGGCGTGCGCGAACTCTGCGACCGCTACGGCATCCTCTTTATCGCTGACGAGGTCATGTGCGGCATGGGCCGCACCGGAGACTTGTTTGCCGTAGATCAGGAGAAGGTCATTCCCGATCTCGTGACCATTG
>JAIFKU010000029.1 GCA_020049495.1 Accumulibacter sp. | reverse complement strand
TTCTAGCTCATGGCAAGCCGTTTCCGCCGCACCTCCCGGTCGTTGACGAAGCGTTCGATGCCCAAGAGCAGCCATTCGGTCGACAGGTGCGCTTCTTCGGTGATTTCGTCGAGGCGGCCGCCGGTGCGCCACTGGTCATCGAAGTCACTGCTCATGGCGTATTCTGCGGAGACCAGCGAGCTGATCCAGTCGGTCATGCTTCGGCGCGACATGTTGGTGATGATGGTCGAATCCATCCAGTCGTTCATCGGCAGAATACGATCACGATAGGCCTGATCCTGCAGTCTGAACAACTCCGGGCTGACGCCGGCAACGATCTTCACGTTAAGCCCGCGCGTGTTCAGTTCGGGCAGCAGCTTGATCAGGTTGGACGTCGAAATCGTCCCCTGCACGATGAGCGTGCCCATCTTCGGCTGGCCAGGGGTGAAGTCACGAATCAGGTAGGCCCCCCTGGCCGCCTGGGAGTAACTCTCGATGCCCAGCGCCTGGCGATCCGGAAGAGTGATCGATGGACGCGTCAGGTGCAGCGCGATGATCGGTTGTTCCGTCTTCATTGCCGCAGCGAGCATGAACGGCACTTCGTTGAAGTCGGACGGGTAGAGGTTGATCACCTTGCCGTCCGGGAAGAGCTGGGTCACCACCGGGGCAAACACACCGTAGTGCGTGCGTGCATCCTCGGCGGTTTCAATGCCGGAGTGTCCGGCGACCCAGATGACCTTGCCGAACTTGATCTCGCAGTTTTGTGCCATCTGGCTGAGGATGCGCATTTCGCCATACTTGAGGTAGCTGAACGAGGCATAGGTCGAGCAGACGCCGCAGAAGCCGTTGAACTCGGCGAACGGATCGCTGGCCAGGTTGGTCGTCGTCAGCGCCGCCATCATGGCCGAATTGGCGAATTCGGTGATTTCCTGCGGAATGATCGCACCTTCGATGTTCTTCTCGCGTTCATACCAGCCGAAGTTCTTCTGGTCACCGAAGTCCTTGCCGAAGTCGGCGACGTTGGTCGACTCGGCCAGATCGGCCGCACAGGCCAGGAACATCGGCCGGCCGTATTTCGCCTTGCACACCGCGTTGATGTAGCTGCCCCACTTGCCGAACGCGGCGCGGTTGGACTGAACGGTGCCGGGGGCGGCGAACAGGCCGGCCGGATAGGTCGACGGGTCGAACAGCTCGGCGTCGTTGAGCGGGTTCTTTGACAAGTCAAAGAGCGGCTTGGCCGGAGCCGAAGGGACGTCGCCGGCAAGGGCCAGCAGGGTGTCGGCGAGGTAGTCGACGAGGGCCTGATCCTGCCGCAGCACGTCGGTCACGACCTTCAGGTTCTGGGCGCACTGGGCGTCCTGGCCGGCGACATCGGCCGGTGCCGGCTGGCCGAAGTTGGCGAATTCGACCTTGTACTTCTTGGCGAAGTCAGCCTTGGTCGCCCAGAACAGGTCGCTGTTCATCTTGTGCGGGGCGCCGTGCGATTTGTTGTCGAATACGCCGTAGCCGCGTCCCTTGCGCGTTCTGAAGTAGAGCATGCCCGGTGCCGTGGAGGTTTTCTGGCACGCGAACATCTCGAGGTAGGCCTTGGCCAGATCACCCCAGTTGGCGCCATCATCGGCCTTGAAGACATTCCAGCCGTAGGGCTTGAACCAGTCTTCCGGGGTGCCATGGACGACGGAACTGGTGGGCCGGTCGTCGATGCCGAAGTCGTTCCAGTCAACGAGGAAGAAGAGGTTGTTGAGGCCCAGGCCCCAGGCGGAGTTCTTGGCTTCGTGGCTGGCGCCGGGGGTCAGGCCGCCTTCGCCTTCGAGGGCGACGACCTTGACTTCGGCGGCGCCGGCGCGCTTGAGGGCCAGCGCCTGCCCGGCCGCGGCCGGCAGGCCGTGGCCGGAGGGTCCGGTGTTCCACTTCAGGAACAGGGTCTTGCCTTCCATTTCGGCGTGCCCGGAGAGGCCGCCGTGACGACGGAAACGCGCGAGGTCTTCCTGGAAGACGGCAAAATGGGGGTCGAGCTTGTACCGGGCGTCCCGGGTCTGTTCGTACTTGATGCGCAAGGCTTCATCGAGGTCACCAAAGGCTTTCTCGGGGTGGCGGATGTCCCAGCGGAATTCGCCGCACAGGAGTAGCGCTATGAAGGCCTGAACTTTGGAGCGCGCACCTCCGGGGTGCCCGCTCTGGCTGAAATTGACCATCAGGTCGATGTTCTGATCAACCAGATCCTTGAGCTTCTCCCAGTGGGTGAAATGGGTAGATAACTCCACGTGCTTTTGTGCGATTGACTGCGTTGCCATTTACCAATCCTGTTGCATGTTGGTGTTGCCGATTGAATACTCAGATCGTGCGGGTTTCAAACCGTACCAAAGACGCCAGCGCTCCCGAACAATTCATCTGAGTGACTTGTCCCTAAACCGAAAGCTCGCCGCAACCCATCAGGCATCAGCGCGCGTTTCATTGAACTGACTGTGTTGGATTGCGGGATTCGATCGCGCTAGCCGCGAATCTCCTTGAGAAAACGCTTGCCGGCGTTGACGATCATGGCCTGATCGGAGCTGAGTCCAATGAGTTGAACGCCGCGTCGCAACAGGTCCTGGGTCACCTCCGCGTCAGCGGATATGGTTCCCACAGCGATTCCGGCTATCTTGCAGCGCGCGATGATGTCGTCCATGGCCGCAACAACCTTTGGATGTTTGGGTTGGCCGGTTACGCCAAGGGCCTGGGACAGGTCCATGGGCCCTATCCAGAGGACATCAAGATTGGGAACGGCCAGCATCGCGTCGAGATTCTCGATTGCTTCCACCGTCTCGCAGTAGACGATAGTCATGACGTTCTTGTTGGCCAGCTTCGCGTATTCGGCGGCGTCCATGTTGCCGTAGCCGGCAGCACGGTTGGACGCGGTATAACCTCGGCAGCCTTCAGGGGCGTAAAGGGCGCTGTCGATGACATGTTTTACTTGCGCGGCTGTTGACGTTTCGGGAACCATGATGCCAAGCGCCCCCGCGTCCAAAGCCTGAAGTATTTGCGAGCGCGAATTCTCGCGGACCCTGACGATGGGAATGATGCCTGAAATATCCGCTGTCCGGAGCAGATTGACCATGCTTTCCTTGTTCATCTGGCTGTGTTCATTATCAACTATAAAATAGTCGAAGCCGCAGAAGGCGAACAGTTCTACCACCGATGCGTCGGTCATTTTGGCAAAGGTGCCGATGTAACTTTTTCCGGCTTTTAAACCGGTTTTTATCGGATTGGTTCGAATCATGTTCAGGGTTCCTTCTTGGTCATTATGTTTTGCATGTAATTGCGTGACGAGCGGATATGTCGACGCATCTCTTTTTCAGCGGCCTCGGGATTCTGTTCCTGAATGGCTTGAACTATTCCATGATGCGGGTCACGGGGAACTTGAGGAAAATATTCCAGATTAGTGATGGTTATTCGTTGCAGAAAATGGAACAAATTCACGTTGTACAGTGCCTTCTTGAGAGACAGGCAGCCGGTGAGATTGACGAGATGCGTGTGAAACTCGTAGTGTTTGTTCCAGAAGGAATTGCCGGGTTCTGTCGAACGTGGAATGGAATCAAGTTCTTCCGCCAGGCTGTGAAGTTTGCTGCACTGTTCTTCACTTAACCCGGATTCAGCAAGCATACGAACCACCTGGCATTCGATTGCTTCGCGCAGGGAGTTACGGTCGTGAATGGTCTCGGGGCTCAGTGCGACCACTCGTGATCCCCAGTGCGGGAAAGATTCCACCAGTCCCTCGTGCTCAAGCCGGCGCAGGGCTTCGATGACCGGGATCGTTGACACGTTGGCCAGTGCTGCCATGGCCCGGATGGATAATTTCTCCCCGTGTGGCAACTCGCCGCTCAGTATTTTTGCGGCGATGATGTCATAGGCCGTCTCGCCTGACGAGAGCATGTCTTTTCTGTCTATGCTGCCTTTGGCGAGCGAGTTCAGGTCCATTTTACTAGCTGAAATGAATGTTCATCCGGGCACCGATCTCGGCCAGGTCCGAGAATGTCTTCTGTCCGAGGGGGATGCCTTCGGCAAGACGTTTTTCTCTCTTGCGGTACTCCAGTTCGCCGGGGAGGAAAATCTCTTCGACGCCTTTCGCGCGCGGACTTGTCTTGATGTCCCGGATCATGGTGTCCATTTTTTGCTTGAATTCGTCAAGCGGCAGGAATTTCTTGACGTCCAGAACGGTAAAGTAGTGGCCGACATTCTGCGGATTCTTGAAGTCGTTCCACATGTTGCACAGATAAGGTCCGAACGCCGCTCCGGAAAGGACACCGGAAAGCACGTCGAGCATCAGCGATACGGCATATCCCTTGGGGCCGCCGAAGGGTAGAACGGTCCCTTCAAGCGCAGTTTTTGGATCATCGGTTGGATCGCCTTCCTTGGAAATTGCCCAGCCGAAGGGGATGGGTTTTCCTTCTTTTCCGGCGAGGATGATTTTACCTTGGGCAACGACACTGGTTGCCATGTCCATGACTATGGGCTGTTCCTTTCCCGCCGGAAAGGCAATCGAAAAGGGATTGGTTCCCATGTAGGGCTTGATGCCCCCCCAGGGCGCCATGGTCGAGGGGGCATTCGATCCGGCATAGCCGATCATGCCTCTCGCCAGAGCACGCTGGGTAAAGAAGGCCGCCGTGCCGAAGTGGTTGGAGTTTCTCACCGTCACGAAAACCGATCCGCTGGTTTCAGCCTTGTCGATCGCCATGTCCATGGCCCGGACCCCGGTGACGATACCCATGCTGTTACAGCCGTCGAGCACCAGTGCGCCGGGGAGGTCAGCAACGATATCCAGTTTGGCAACGGCATTGACGATCCCAAGCTCGATACGTTTCAGGTAGATCGGCACACGGCTCACGCCATGCGACTCGACTCCCGTCAGATCGGCCTCGGTGAGGCTTTCGGCGATGAGCGCGGCTTCATCCTCCGGAACGCCGGCCTTGACAAACACCGCCGCGACAAAGCTCGATAAGCGGCTTCTTTCAATGATCGTTTCGCTCATTTGATTTCGCAGCCTTTTTCATCGAGTGTTTTCTGCACCCAGGCCCGGTTGAACGTACGTGCTGCGATGTCCTTGAAGGTCTGAACTTCCATCGCATTGTGGGCTATTGCCTTGTCCAGAACCCACTTCGCGTCTTCCGGGCGAATGACGACGATACCATCGGCATCGGCGACAATGATGTCGCCGGGGAGGATGGCTTGTCCGCCGCAGACTACCGGGACATTGACTTCGCCCGGTCCGCTCTTGTACGGCCCTTTCGGCGTTACACCCCGGGCATAGACTGGGAAATCGAGCTGCGCCAGACCCTCTACGTCGCGCACGCAGCCGTCGATAAGGAAGCCGGCCACTCCGCGCGTGATCGCGTAGCGCATCATGATTTCCCCGCACAATGCATGGTTCATGTCGCCCTGTCCGTCAACAACGATGACATCGCCAGGCTGGGCAATGTCCAGGGCCTTGTGAAACATCAGGTTATCGCCGACCGGTCCGCGCACCGTGAGTGCCGTGCCGAGCATTCTGAGCTTTCCATAGGGGCGAATGGCCGCCGACACGCAGGACAGGCGCCCCATGTTGTCGCCGATGTTGGCGACCGGGATGTCGGCAAATGCGTCGACCAGTGCACGCTCCGGCCGGGTGATGGAGGTGATGACACGAAAACCGGGGTTAGGCATGGTGTTACTCCTTAGGGTTGAGATAGACCGTCGCCAGGACGGAGTAATCTTTGTCGTCGTTGCCAACACATTTGTCGTAAATCGACGAGGCCAGGGTGGTTAGAGGAATATTCAGGCCCTTAGCCTCATTGATGGCGATACCAAGGTCTTTCTTCATCAGCTTGAATTTGAAGCCACTGGAATAATCATTGGTCGCGATCTTCATGAACTTGTGATCGAATACGTACGAGGTACCCGAACTGACGCGGATGATTTCGTAGGTTTTTTCAAGATCGAGACCGAGCTTTTTAGTCAGCGTGAAGGCCTCCGCCAGAGCGACCGCGTTGACCGCCGCGAGCATCTGGTTGACCGCCTTGATCGATTTTCCGTCACCGATGGACGGAAGACGAAACATGTTCTTGCCAAGGACCGCGAAGACGGGTGCCAGTGCGCTGACAGCGTCGTCGTCGCCGGCAGCAAAGATCGTCAGTCCGCCCGATGCGGCGCCACCAATTCCGCCGCTGACCGGGGCATCGACGACAATCGCCTTTTTGGCAGCCCAGTATGCAGCGACCTTTTTCAAGGCGGTGGCCGTGCATGAGGTCATGTCGAGAATTCGGACACCCTGTGGTGCAGCAGCAAAAATTTCCGGATCGAGATAGACATTTTCCAGTGCCGCGTCATCGGGAAGAATTGAAAGGATGAGATCTACTCCCCGTACGGCTTCGACGTACGATGGGACTATCTTTCCTCCTGCGGCTTCAAGTTCCTGGCCCGCCAATTGATTCTCTTGTGTCTTGTGCATGACACTGCACACTTCGAAACCAGCCTGTGCGAGGCGTTTGGCCATCGGCAGGCCCATCGCGCCGAGTCCGACAAACGCAATCCTTTTTACCGTCGTCATGGTTTTCCTTTGCTTGTCTGAAATGATCGGAAACAGTTGTTCTCACCGTCATCTAGGCTTTATTGCTGCGACGCCAGGTCGCACGAGTGCGCGCCATGCCCATTGCAACAAGGGGAAAGCGAGTACGACGAAAGCCAGGCTGATCAAGGTCGCCGAAATGGGTCGTGAAAAGAAGAAGAGAGGATCGCCCGTACGCGACATCAGCAAGGCCTTGCTCAAATTGTTTTCCAGCATTGGTCCGAGAACAAAGGCCAGAATCAGTGGCGCCGATTCGATATCGAAGCGCTTCATCAGGTAGCCGATCAGCCCGAAAACGAGCGTCGCGACGAGATCGCTGACGTTTCCGGCGACGGCATAGGAGCCGAGCAGAATGAACATGATGATCAGCGGCGACAAAATGCTGTAGGGCACCTTGAGCATGCGTACAAACAGCCCGATCAGCGGCAGGTTGAGGATGAGGCAGACGATGTTGCCGATATACATGCTGGCTATGACGCCCCAGAAAACGTCCGCCCACTTGATCAGCATGAGCGGCCCCGGAGTCACACCGTGCATCATCATCGACGCCAGGATCAGGGCGAGCACGCTGTTGGTCGGTATGCCGAGCGTGAGCAACGGCACGAAGCCTCCGGCCGTTGCCGCGTTATTCGCCGTTTCCGGGCCGGCAACGCCTTCGATGGTGCCTTCGCCGAATTCCTCGGGATGCTTGGAAACTTTTTTCTCGACCGCATAACTCATCAGCGAAGCGATCGCCGGCATGCCGCCGGGGATGATGCCGATGCCAAAGCCGAGAAAACTGCCGCGGATGATCGGCCAGGCCGAGTCCTTCCAGTCCTTGAGCGTCGGCATCAGGCCTTTCGGCGTGCTGAGAACCTCGCCGACGGATTGCCGCTTCTCGATGTTGTACAACACTTCGCCGAGGCCGAAGAGCCCCATCGCCAGCGGGATCAGCCCGACGCCGTCCTGCAGGTAGAGCGTCCCGAAAATAAAGCGGTCTACGCCCTGGATTTCGTCAGTGCCGACCGTCCCCAGTAGTAAGCCGAAACAGGCCATGAGCAGCCCCTGCACGCGCGATTTTCCGGTCAGCCCGCCGATGCAGACAAAAGCGAAGAAAAGTAGCGCAAACATCTCGGGGGCGCCGAATTTCAGGGCGGTTTCAGCCAGGAAGGGAGAAATCAGCATCACCGCAACGACGCTGACCGTGCCGCCGATGAAGGAGCCGATCGCCGACATGCCGAGTGCCGGTCCAGCACGGCCTTTGCGCGCCATCTTGTAACCGTCGATACAGGTGACCACCGACGCCGCTTCGCCCGGAATGTTCACAAGAATCGACGTGATCGAGCCGCCGTACATCGCGCCGTAATAGATTCCGGCCATCACGATCAGTGCCGTGACCATCTCCATGCCGATCGTGATCGGCAGCAGAAGGGCGATGGTGGCGGTCGGACCGAGGCCGGGCAACACGCCGATTACCGTGCCGATGAATGCGCCGATGAACACGGCTATCAGATTGGCCGGGGTCAGGGCAAGCGCAAAGCCCTGCAACAAGAGGTTAAGTGTTTCCACGTGTACTCCTACGCATGACGTCCCCTCACCAGCCAGGGGGAAGCGGGATCAAGCCGAGGGGTAGGGAAACCTTGAGCAAGACCTTGAAAACGACTAGCGAGATGACCGACGCCAGCGCCGCGATCAGGATACTCGATCGCCACGACCGGTTTTCGACCAGGCGCAGCTGCACCAGCAGCATCAGGCCGGTGGTGAGCAGATAGCCGAGCGCTTCGAGAAGTGCGATGTAGAAGACCAGGCTCGCCAGCGAAATGCCGAATTTTGCCCAGCGCGAGTCGCTGTCGCCCTCGGGCCGTTCATCCGGATTCGGTCTGAGGACGAGGATAGACCCGAGGACGAGCATGACGCAGGCGATCGTCAGGGGCCAGAAGCCGGCACCGGGTGAGCGCGGCGTGCCGACGCCGAAGCGCCAGGCCGCTAGCGCGACCGGCGTCGCGACGACGACGGCAATGATCCCGAGGCAGCGTTCAACCTTCATGCCCTGTTCCTGACGCCGGAGTCCTAGGGCGCTTTGGGCGCGTCAGGCTTGACCGATTCGCCGATCTGCTCGTACATGGCCTTGAGCGCCTTGTGGAAATCCTCGGAATTCAGATAGGAGATTTCAAGCTTGAGCTTCTCGGCGGTGGCCTTGAACTGTGGGTCGTCGTAGGCTTTCTTGAACGCGTCAGCGAGTTTTTGCTTGATCGCTGGCGGGACGCCCTTGGGCAGTACCAGTCCTTTCTGGTTGTCGATGTATACATCGTAGCCGAGTTCCTTGAGCGTCGGTGCGTTGGGCTCGGTCGGTGATCGTTCAAGTGCCGATAGCGCCAGGCAGCGAACGCGACCGGCTTGAACCAGTGCATAGGCCTCGTTGGGCGACGCGATGGCGAAGTTTACGTGTCCGCCGGCGAGTGCGGCGAGGGTTTCAGCGCCGCCCTTGTAGGGGATAAGCGTCACGGCCATGCCGGTTTTTTTCTCGGTGACCTGGACCGTCGCGTGGTGCAATCCGCCTATGCCGGATATGCCGGAAGTCAGTTTGCCCGGATTCTTCTTGCCTTCAGCGATGAGGTCATTCATCGATTTCCACGGGCTGTCGGCCAGCACATAAAAGCCGACGCGCTCGACCATGATGCGCATCAAGGGATCGAAGTCGTTGATCGGGTCGAACGCCAGTTTCTTGTAGTGGGGAACGGCGACTGTTTCACTTCCGCCGGCGACGAGGAGGGTATAGCCGTCGGGCTTGGCGTTATAGACGTACTGCGCACCGATGATACCGGTTGCGCCTGGTTTGTTCGTCACAACGACCGGCTGCCCCAGATATTTGGACGCCACGTCGGCAATCGAGCGGGCAGCCATGTCAGTCCCGCCGCCGGGGGCAAATCCGACAATGATTTCGATGGGTTTGCTTGGGAACTCCTGTGCGTTTGCGGGGAATCCACAAAACAGAGCAAAACACGCAACAACAACGGGTAATCCAGAGCGCTTGAACATAATTATCCCTCCTTGAAGTTATCACTGTTATAACAGTTAGAGCAACGGTAGTTTATTAGGAGTCATTGGAATACGCAACTATTTTGTTATTTTTTTGTGCCTACAAAATTACTGATTATAATCAGTTGGATATATTGTTTCAGCATAGACGCTAGGCGTGTTGCACCCAGTTGTTCGAACTCTTGGACTAATGGGTCGCGTGTTGTGGCAAAGCAGGTGACGATTGCCATCGGAGCAGCGGTGAATTTGATGTCGAAGCGCTTGAAGGAACCTTGGGCCAATTGCCGGCATTTGTTTTATCGACCGGACTGGCGGCGTTAACTATGGTGCAGGCACTGCCTCTATGTGTGTTTGTTGCAAGAACGTGGATGGAATCAAATCTGGAGTTGTAAAAGTAAGCGTTCTCAGAATTCAGGGCTGCTCATGAGGGGCGCTTGTTCTTTTGGATGCCAGACGTCTTTTTCCATAGTGCTCAGTAGTTCCGGCGAGGGCTGCCGATGACACGCAGGAATTCGCTTCGCAGTTGATCTGACGTTTCGAACTCGCCCGTGAAGGACTGGGTGATGACGCGTTCATCACCGCGCCGGTCTTCGCCGAGCAGGAGGCAGAGCTGTTCGGCCTCAATCACACAGGCGGCACCGCGTGCCTTGCCGTGATGCATCAGCGCTTCGGCTATATCCCGGGTTATCCACTCCTGGTAAGTGAAACGGTGGCCGATGGCGTCGACCAATCGTGCGATGCGGCCGAAACCGTGCAGACGGCCACCGGGCAGATAGGCGACATGGGCTACACCCCGAAACGGGACCAGATGATGCGGGCAGATACCGTGGATAGCAATGCCACGCACGATAACCATGTCGCTGCGGTGGTCGGAAAACCCATCGCCCAATGCGCTGCCGGGGTCGAGGTCGTATCCGCCGAGCAGACGTTTCTGCCAGAGTTCGCGTACGCGCTGGGGCGTTCTCCCCATGTGTGTGACGTCCGGGGCAATGCCACAGGCACTGAGCAGATCGCTGACTGCCCGTTCGAAAGCCGGCGCGTCAAAACTGTTCCGGCGCGGAATGCCAATCTCTGTCGAGACCGGTGGAGGGTGGTCGTGCTCAGTAGAGTCGGACATGGCATTCTCCAGGTTCGTAACAGTGATGCTGAAGATAATACACGTCCTGAATGAAAACGGTCTTGCCAGCTTGTGCTTGAAATTGTCGTGCGCAGGACTCTTTTTGACAGATTTGACGAGCCATTTGCGGTCCGGATAGGTGATAATGTCAGACTTGCGCCGTTTTTTTGGCTCTGTCTTTGCGGGGATAGGGACAGTTCGGTTTCTGGAAGGACAAAGATTATGCGTGTTGATGATTTCCGTTTGATGTTCGGCAACAGGGAATTTGTACCCATTGTCATCGGCGGCATGGGGGTCGATATCTCGACGGCCGGATTGGCGCTTGAAGCGGCTCGTCTGGGCGGGATCGGGCATATTTCCGATGCCATGGTCAATACGGTGGCCGATCGTCGATTCAACACCAAGTTTGTCAAGGATAAGCTCAAGCAGTTCAAGTTCAACGTGGCCAATATCGACAAGTCGATCGTGAAGTTCGATCTCGGCCAACTGGCAGAAGCAACCAAGCTTCACATCGGCAAGACGATGGAGGCCAAGCGCGGCCCCGGCCTCATTTTCGTCAACTGCATGGAAAAGTTGACCATGAACGCGCCCAGGGAAACCTTGGCTGTCCGACTGAAAGCGGCGCTCGATTCCGGTATCGACGGCATTACGCTGGCCGCCGGTTTGCATCTGGGCTCATTTTCGCTGATCGAGGATCATCCCCGTTTCCGCGATGCTTTTCTGGGCGTCATCGTTTCTTCTTTGCGCGCCTTGCAACTCTTCATCCGCAAGACGGTGCGCAGCAATCGTTTGCCGGACTACGTCGTGGTTGAAGGCCCGTTGGCCGGCGGTCATCTGGGTTTTGGCATGGATTGGGCAAAATATGATCTGGCGACCATTGTTGCCGAGATCAAGGCCTGGCTGCATGCCGAAAAGCTTAATATTCCCCTGATTCCAGCGGGCGGGATCTTTACCGGCAGCGATGCCGTTTCCTATCTTGAGAACGGTGCAGCGGCGGTGCAGGTGGCGACGCGTTTTACCGTGGCCAGGGAATGCGGGTTGCCGGAAGACGTGCAGCAGGAATATTTCAAGGCCAGTGAAGACCAGATCGAGGTCAACCAGATTTCGCCGACCGGTTACCCGATGCGCATGCTGAGCAAGAGCCCGGCGATCGGCGATGGCATTCGCCCCAATTGCGAAGCGTATGGCTATTTGCTCGATTCACACGGCAGTTGTTCCTACATCACATCCTACAATCGGGAACTGGAGGCTAATCCTGGGGTGAAACGACTCTCGGTGAAGGACAAGACCTGTCTGTGCACCCAGATGCGCAACTTCAATTTGTGGACCTGCGGCCACTATACTTACCGGCTCAAGGACACAACACGCAAACTCGAAGACGGCAGCTACCAGTTGCTCAGTGCCGAGCACATTTTCCACGATTATCAGTACAGCTCCGACAATAAAATCGCCTTGCCGGCTTAGTGAGTGTTTTTGACCGGAAATTTATTTATTAGACTCCGGCGCCCGGCCTTGCTATTGTTGCAAAGCAGTTTTCTCAACGTTTTCACCTTGGAGGCTCAATTGGGCACGAAGCTATACGTCGGCAATCTAAGCTACGACATCAACAAGAACGATCTGGAGCAGATGTTTGCCGCGCACGGTACGGTGACTTCGGCTCAGGTTATCACCGACCGTGAAACGCAACGTTCGAAGGGCTTCGGCTTTGTCGAAATGGGTTCCGATCAAGAGGCGCAGGCGGCAATTGCCGCACTGAACGGCAAGAGCATTGATGGCCGGGCCTTGACGGTCAACGAAGCCCGTCCCCAGGAACCGCGTAGTGGCGGTGGCGGTGGTTTTGGCGGGCCGCGTCGTGGCCCTGGCGGTGGTGGTGGCCGTGGCCCTGGTGGCGGTGGCGGTGGCGGTGGCGGTGGCGGCCGCAGCGGTACGGGTGGCAATCGCTACTGATTGAGTTATGCGAGCGTCGGGTCGGTCGGTGACGCTAAGTTTGCGCTGCGGGACTTGACGCTCCTTGGGGAATTTTAATCATCTGTAGGGCTTCATTCGGCACCTGTGCCGAGCAGGGATACTGTTTTGGCAAAACCAAATTACTCGTTTGAAAAGCGTCAGAGAGATCTGGAAAAAAAGAGAAAGCAGGAAGAAAAGCGCCTGCGTAAACTCGCCGAGAAGAAACCGGCAGATGGCGATGATGCTCAGGCTTCACCTGATACGGCGGCTTCGGCTGATGCTGATCCGGTGAACGCCGGCAACTGATCGAAACGTACCGGATTGCTTCCGGTTATTGTTGTTGCTAAAAGAACGGGGCTGGTCTGCTTGTTTGATGGGCTTGTTGCCCGCCATTCAATCCATGCTTCGCCACATTCACCGTACGTGCAGGAAAACTGCAGTCAGTCTTCACCCATGCTCAGCTATCGCCACGCTTTTCACGCCGGCAACCACGCCGACGTTCTCAAGCATCTCGTTCTTGTCCAACTGATCCGTTATCTCGGTCAGAAGGACAATCCGTTCTGGGTCATCGATACCCACGCCGGCGCCGGGGCCTATTCACTGGACTCAGGCTATGCAGTTAAGCTGGCGGAGTACAAGGACGGTATTGGTCGTTTGTGGGTACGCAATGACTTGCCGGCAGCGCTGGCCGACTATGTGGCGCTGGTGCGCAGGATGAATCCGGATCGTCGCCTGCAGAACTATCCCGGCTCGCCGTATTTTGCGCTGTGGACGCTGCGCGAGCAGGATCGTCTGCGCCTCTTTGAACTGCACAGCAAGGATGCACGTCTGTTGCATGAAAATTTTCAGGATGCCGGGAAACAAGTCATTGTCGAGTCAACGGACGGCTTTGCCGGACTCAAGGCCCTGCTGCCGCCACCACCGCGCAGGGCCCTCGTCCTTATTGATCCGTCCTACGAAGAAAAACAGGACTACGAGCGAGTGTTTCATGCGTTAAAGGAGTCATTGACGCGTTTTCCCGGCGGAACCTATGCCTTGTGGTATCCGCAATTGACCCGCCTCGACGCCCATGAATTACCGTCACGCCTCAAGCGTCTTGCGGCCAAAAGCTGGCTGCATGTGGCGCTACGCGTCAAAGAGCCGGCCAAGGACGGCTTTGGCATGCATGGCAGCGGCATGTTCATTCTCAACCCGCCCTGGACCCTGCACGACACGCTTGTCGAGGTGATGCCCTATCTGGCGAATGTGCTTGCGCTTGATGCCGGTGCGGGTTACACATTGGAGCAGCAGGCAGCCTGATAGCTCAGTCTTCTGCATTCCTGTCGAGTTGCGTGTACTTGCGACTCGAACCATAGCTTTTCTCTACCGGGTACTTTGCGGCGTTCTTTTCGAGCTTGCTGCGGGCGGCCTCTTCCAGATCGATGCCCGCCTTGTCGGCGATGAGCAGCAGATAGAGCAGCACGTCGGCGCATTCGTCACGCAGGGATTCATGCATATTCGCCTCATCGAGCAGAGCGGCCATCTCCTCGTCACTTTTCCATTGCGTGATTTCAAGTAGTTCTGCCGCCTCCAGATTGAGTGAGACGATCAGGTTGCGCAGGGTATGAAACTGCGCCCAGTCCCTCTCGTCGCGGAACTTCAGCAGAGCCTGCGTTAACGCCGGAAGAATCATAGGCTCAGGCAAAGAAGCGCTGCCGGGCAGCGGTCGGAAGCTGCATGCCCGTGGCCTGCGCGCGCGCCAGCAGTTCCCAGAAGTAGCGGTACGAAGCGCGGTCGTGCAGGCGTCCTTCGTGCGCTATGGGCGCCCAGTCCTTGTCCTGTGCCGCGACCAGGATGGCGGCTGCGGTCTCGACTTCGGAGAAATCGGGACGCATGGCTTCGATGATCGGCATGATCTGGTTCGGGTGGATGCTCCACATGCGCAGATAGCCGAATTCCTTGCGCGCACGTCGGGCGTCGTCGCGGATCACGTCGAGATTCTTGAGTTCCGTGGTGACGTTGTGTGTCGGGACGACGCCGTTGGCCAGTGCAGCTGCCGTGATTTCGCACTTGGCACGGGCAACCAGCGGATGTTCGAACTGCCCGGGACTTTTCATGGCCGAACCGGGAATCGCGCCATGATGGCCGGAGACGAAATCCATCAGTCCGAAGTCGAGCGATTCGACACTCGGCAAGGTGGCGATCTGCCATGCTTCACGCAGTGCTCCATGCGTCTCGACCAGAACGTGCACCGGGATCTGCCGATTCAGATTGGCCGCCGCTTCGGCCTTGCGCAGTGCAGTAATCTGGATGCGCACGTCATCGGCACCGCGCGGTTTGGGCAGGGTGATGAAAGGCAGGCGGCTGCCGGCAAGACTTACGAGTATGTCGAGATCCTGCTGCCAGTTGGCGTGGGTGATGTCGTGGATGCGTGCAGCAACGCGGCCGTGACGGTTGTCCTCGCTCATGATGACGGCGCAGACCATCTCGGCGTGTTCGCGTTCGGCGCCGGCATGTGCACCGTCCTCGCAATCGCAGGTGAGGTCAAAAACCGGCCCCATTTCGTTCTGCAGTTGCAGGGCCTTCTTCATCAGTTTTTCCGAGCCAGCGTAGTGGTCTACGGCGGGTAGAATGGGAAAGGGCTTCTCACCAGGAAAAAGAACCTTGCTGGGGTGTCGCATGGGGCATGTCCGTGTTGATTTCAATGCCTGCATTTTACCGCGACTGTGCCGGGTGGTCTGATCTGTTCATTTCTTCAGGATTCTGGCGTCAGGGACCGAATCATGAAATGATGACGGGCTTGACATGCATTACCGCTCAAAGCCACTTCTTTGGGGAATCAGGATGCCTGGATTCAGGAAACAGAGAGTCACCATTCAGGATGTTGCCAAGGCAGCGGGTGTTTCTACGTCGAGTGTTTCGAACTACCTGAATGATCGGCACAAGCACTTGCGCTTCGATACACTGGAACGCATCCGCAAAAGCATCGAGACGCTGAACTATTCGCCAAGTACGGTCGCCAGGCAACTGAAAACGGGGCACACGCCCATGCTGGGCCTGCTGATGCCGAGTATCGTCAGTCCCTATCACGGAGAGTTGGCGCTGGCTCTTGAAGATGCGGCACAACGCTGCGGCTTCAGACCCGTGTTGGGCAACGGACACCGGGATGCAGAGCGCGAAAAGGCCTTTATCGACGAACTGGTGAGTTATGGAGTGCGCGGCATCATTGTGACGACAGAACTCAGAAATCCTCTGGTCATGCTTGAATATGTGCGGCGTGGTATTGCTTTTGTCCTGTTCGATTTGCGTTCTTCCGAGCTGAAAATGCAGGGCGTCGATGTGGCGACCATTGACAATGCACTGGCGACCTCCATGGCCGTCGACCATCTGGTTTCACTCGGGCATCGTTCCATTGCCTATGTGACTCCGCCCTTGCTGTCAGCCAGTCGCATTGCCCGGATGGGCGGCTATGCGAAGGCCATGAAACGGCATGGACTGGGCGAGCCACTGCTGATCAGCAAAGATAGCGATCCGGCAGCTGACCGGGAGGGAGACACAAGACTGGCCTATTTCGGCCAGCGTGTGGCGGCGCAATTGCTGAAGTTTCATCCGCGACCTACGGCAGTTATCGCCATGAATGACATTCTCGCCGTTGGTCTGGTTGCAGGCTTGCACAAGTTGGGCCTGAGTGTGCCCGGCGACATGTCCCTGATCGGCATTGACGATATCCAGCTTGCCGGCCTGATGGTGCCCACGCTGACCACCCTGAGACCGGACTACGTCAGGATGGCCAATAATGCCATCGATTGCCTGCAATCGCGTCTGGCCGATCCCGGCCTGCCAAGTCGCGAATCCATCTATGCGCCCGAACTGATCGTGCGCGAATCGAGCGCGCCCCCTGTGTAGCAGTGGCTTCCCTTTTTAGTAGCGAAAAACATACCTCGTACACACTGACCCGATCAGGGAATCAACTGTCGAAAAAAGCCGCAGACGTGCTGCGGCTTTGTGGCGAAATGGATCTGTGCCTAGAGCATGCTCTTGACCGCATCGGCCTCGTCGGTCAGTTCCTTGAGCGTCTTGCTGATTTTCTCTTGCGAGTAGGCGTCGATTTCGATGCCCTGGATGATCTTGTAGGAACCGCCCTTGCATTCGCAGGGGAACCCGAACACGATTCCGGCCGGGATGCCGTAGGAACCGTCGCTCGGCACGCCCATGGTGACCCAGTCGTCGGAACCGTTGACCCAGTCACGAATGTGACCGATGGCGGCATTGGCCGCAGACGCCGCAGATGAGAGACCGCGTGCTTCGATAATGGCCGCGCCGCGCTTGCCTACAGTCGGCAGGAAGACATCGTTATTCCACACCGGATCGTTGATCAGTGCCTTGACACTGTCGCCGTTGGATGTGCAATTGCGGTAGTCGGCGTACATCGACGGGCTATGGTTACCCCAGACGGTCATTTTCTTCAGGCTGGATACCGGGCGACCGGCTTTGGCGGCGGCCATCGACAGCGCGCGGTTATGATCGAGGCGGATCATGCCATGATAGTTGGCCGGATTGGTGCGTCCAACCTTGATCGCGGCGGAACGGGCGATGTAGGCATTGGTGTTGGCCGGGTTGCCGACAACCAGAACCTTGACTTGTTCCTTGGCGTTCTCGGCGATGGCTTTGCCCTGAACGGTGAAGATGGCACCGTTGGCGGTCAGCAGGTCGGCACGCTCCATGCCGGGGCCGCGGGGACGGGCACCAACCAGCAGACAGATATCGGCATCCTTGAACGCAACGTTGGGATCATCCGTGGTGAGCATGCCGGCGAGCAGCGGGAAGGCGCAGTCGTCGAGTTCCATCATGACCCCCTGGCAGGCCTTCTGGGCTTGCGGCAGGTCAAGCAGTTGAAGAATGACCGGCTGCTCTTTGCCGAGCATTTCGCCGGAGGCAATGCGGAAAAGCAGACTGTAACCGATTTGGCCGGCGGCGCCGGTAACGGCGACGCGAACTGGGGCTTTGGACATGGTGTGGCTCCTGTGGATAACGATAAAAAAATCTGTAAACGTCTCTTGAATCTTCGAAATCGGGATTGCTTGAGGCGAGTAATGACAACGTGGAATCATAAGAGCGAATATCCGGTAGTGTCAATTACCGATTTCAACAGTCTTATGACTTATATAAGATATTAATAACAGGATAGACGAACTGGTAAAAATGTGCTGAAATCCATCCGATGAACAAACCATCAACGTTCCATTCACCGACTTTCAGTCCGCTTTATCGGCAGATCAGAGCGCTGATCACGCGCAGCCTTGAATCCGGCGAGTGGGGTCCGGGTGATATTATACCCAGTGAGTCGGAACTGGCGATTCGCTTTGGCGTGAGTCAGGGCACCGTGCGCAAGGCGATCGACGAGATGGCTGCCGAAAATCTCCTAGTGCGCCGTCAGGGCAAGGGCACCTTCGTCGCCACGCACAATGATCCGCGTTCTTTTTTCCGTTTCCTTCGTCTTGCGGCCAACGAAGGCGAACTTCAGCCCTCGAAAAGTGTGCCTCTGGAATGCTGGCGGGCAAAGGCTGGACCTGATGTTGCCCGTACTCTCGCTCTCGAACCGGGAGCGCCGATCATCATCGTTCGCCGACTGTTGTGCTTTGCTAATGAGCCGGTTGTTTTCGATGAGATCTATCTGCCGGGAGAATTGTTTCCCGATCTGACACTGGATATTCTCAAGTCAGGCACAAGCTCTCTTTACAGCCTGTTCGAGAGTCGTTACGGGGTTCGCATGATTCGTGCCGATGAGCGTCTGCGCGCTGTGTCTGCCGACAGGGTGAGTTCGGAATTGCTGCAGGTGGCCGAAGGAAGCCCCTTGCTGCTGGTCGAGCGGGTCACCTTTACCTATGCTGACAAGCCGGTGGAATGGCGTCGAGGCTATTATTCGACTCAGAATTTCCACTACCACAATGAACTGGGGTAGTACGCTGGGAGGCCTGTTTCATTGATAAATGGTTCGCCTTCCGGTCGCTTGAACTATACAGTGTTAAGCCGGTCGAAGCGGCCATGTTTTGTTATTCGAATAACAACAGGGATAGTGTTCGTGCCAGAAATGACTTACAAGAAAATACGCCCTAATAATCCGGAACTGATAACGATCGGATTACCTCTGCCGGGGATACTGTCGATCATTCAGCGCATCAGCGGCGCGGCAATCTGATGGAAGCAAGCGCAGAAATGAACCGTTTGCGCTGGCGCTGTACGCACCGCGCTCTACTGGAGATGGATTTGCTGCTCGGAGGCTTTCTTGAGAAGCATTTCTCAAGCCTGACGCCGGAGCAGGCAGCGGCATTCGTAATACTGGCGGAGATGGAAGATCTTGAACTGTGGCCTCTGATCACCGGCAAGCGCGAGTGTGCGGATTCGTTGCAGGCCGAAGTCGTGGCCATGCTGCGCAATGTAAGAATAAAGTAAGGGAAGTGTCCGAGCATTGGAACTTCTGGTTGATCGTGTGATTTTAAAAAACCTGGACTGGAGATTTTTATGACGACTGAACGCAAGGCAATACTGACTATCGAGGGAAAAGCCCCGGTCGAGTTTTCGATCATGACGCCGATTCATGGCAACGACTGCATAGATGTTCGAACCCTGGCGGCCAAGACCGGCTTGTTTACTTACGATTCCGGATTTTTATCCACTGCTGCATGCCAATCGAAGATTACATTCATCGACGGTGACAAGGGTGAGCTTCTGTACCGCGGTTATCCGATCGAGCAATTGGCGGAGCATTGCAACTTTCTTGATGTGGCCTATCTGCTGAAGCACGGTGAACTGCCAAACGGTGAGGAAAAAGTCGAGTTCGTGAATATCATCAAGAAGCACACGATGGTGCACGAGCAGATGGCCAAGTTCTATCAGGGCTTCCGTCGTGACGCCCATCCGATGGCGGTGATGGTCGGTGTGGTCGGAGCTTTGTCAGCGTTCTATCATGAAGCTGAAGACTTTTCCGACGCCAAGCACCGCAACATCAGTTTCAACCGCATCGTGGCCAAACTGCCGACCATCGTCGCGCTGGCCTACAAGTATTCGATGGGTGAGCCCTTCATGTATCCGCGCAATGACCTTGGCTATACCGCCAACTTCATGCACATGATGTTCGGCAATCCCTGCGAGAGATACGAGCCGAACCCGGTTCTGGTGCATGCGCTGGATACCATCTTTACCCTGCATGCCGATCACGAGCAGAATGCGTCGACCTCGACCGTCCGCCTGGCCGGTTCATCCGGTGCCAATCCCTACGCCTGCATCTCTGCGGGTATGGGTTGCCTATGGGGTCCGGCGCATGGCGGGGCCAATGAGGCCTGCCTCAAGATGCTTGAGGAAATCGGTGACGTGTCGCGTGTCCCCGAGTATATCAAGCGGGCCAAGGACAAGAACGACAGCTTCAAACTGATGGGTTTCGGTCACCGTGTCTACAAGAACTTCGATCCGCGTGCCAAGATCATGCGCAAGATCTGTGCTGACGTCTTGAAGGAACAGGGGCTGGAGAATGACCGTCTGTTCATGCTGGCCATGGAACTGGAAAAGATCGCACTGGAAGACGATTACTTTATCGA
Organism: Accumulibacter sp.; assembly: GCA_020049495.1. Taxonomy (GTDB): domain Bacteria; phylum Pseudomonadota; class Gammaproteobacteria; order Burkholderiales; family Rhodocyclaceae; genus Propionivibrio. The sequence continues at coordinate 22,608 of JAIFKU010000029.1, read as the reverse complement.
GAAAAAGCTCTACCCGAACGTCGACTTCTACTCCGGTATCGTGCAGAAAGCCATTGGCATTCCGACCTCCATGTTCACCTGCATCTTCGCTCTGGCGCGCACGGTTGGCTGGATGGTGCAGTGGGAAGAAATGATTTCTGATCCGGAATACAAGATCGGCCGCCCGCGTCAACTCTATACCGGTGCCCCGATGCGCGATGTCCCGCCGGAACACCATCGCGAGGACTGACCGGCAAAAGGTGGTAGCCGACAGCCGCCACCTTTTCCTTCAGGTCTGATCCACAATTGCGAGCAGATTATTCGCTACATGCATCTGAAACCCTGACCACAGGTAATACCATGATGAATCAGTTGTTCGGAACATCTCACCTCTTCGGTGGCAACGCCCCGTTCGTAGAGGATCTCTACGAAAATTATCTTGATAATCCGGCTTCGGTTCCTAGTGAATGGCGGGATTATTTCGACCGGCTGGCGCAACTGCCCGGTGCCGTTGCTCGCGATGTGCCGCATTTGCAGATTGTCAATGCCTTTGCCGAACAGGCCAAGAGGGGCGGCTATCGGGCAACGGCGTCGGTGCCGGTTGATGACAAGAAGCAGGTCAGCGTTCTGCAACTGATCGGCGCCTACCGTACACAGGGCGCACGCTGGGCCAATCTCGACCCGCTCAAGCGACAGACGCGTCCGGAAATCCCCGAACTGGAGCCAACTTACTACGGCCTGACCGATGCCGATATCAACACCCCGTTCAATGCGGGCTCGTTCAAGGCGGTCTCCGAACGCGCTACCTTCGGGCAGATTTTCGATGCCCTCAAGGAAACTTATTGCGGCTCGATCGGCATGGAGTACATGTATATCAACAGCACCGCCGAACGGCGCTGGCTGCAGGCGCGTCTCGAACCGATTCGTGCCAAGGGGACCTATACCGCCGCACAGAAGCTGCGTTTCCTTGAGCGCCTGACAGCGGCTGAAACCCTTGAGCGTTATTTGCATACCCGCTACGTCGGCCAGAAACGTTTTTCGCTCGAGGGCGGTGAATCGCTGATCGTCTCGTTCGACGAACTGCTCCGGGTTGCGGGAGGTTCCGGTGTAGATGACATCGTTGTCGGCATGGCGCATCGAGGCCGCCTCAATGTCTTGGTCAACACGCTGGGCAAAGAACCGGCGATGCTGTTCGACGAGTTTGAAGGCAAGAAGTCGCAGGATCTGTCCTCGGGCGATGTCAAGTACCACCTCGGTTACTCGTCTTCGGTGTCGACGCCTGGCGGCCCGTGCCAGCTTTCGCTGGCCTTCAATCCATCGCACCTTGAGATCGTCAATCCGGTGGTCGCCGGCTCGGTCTATTCACGTCAACATCGTCGCGGTGCAGGTTCGCAGGAGAAGGTTCTGCCGGTTCTGGTTCATGGCGATGCCGCGGTGGCCGGCCAGGGTGTGAATCAGGAAATGCTCAACTTTGCCCAGACCCGTGGGTATGGTACCGGCGGTACGGTGCATATCGTGGTTAACAACCAGATCGGTTTTACCACCTCCGATCCGCGTGATTCGCGCTCGACGATCTACTGCACCGACATCTTCAAGATGTCCAATGCACCGATCTTCCACGTCAATGGCGATGACCCTGAAGCGGTGGCTCTGGTGACCCGCCTGGCCATCGAGTACCGGCAGGAGTTCAGGAAGGACGTCGTCATCGACATTGTCTGTTTCCGCAAACTCGGTCACAACGAGCAGGATGAGCCGATGGTCACGCAGCCGCTGATGTACAAGCGGATTGCCGCGCATCCGGGAACGCGCAAGATCTACGCCGACAAGCTGGTGGCCGAAGGTGTATTGCCGGGTGACGGGCCGGAGGACATGATCCAGAGTTACCGGGACCATCTTGATCGCGGCGAGTTGCTGTACAACCCGGTGATTGCGGGGTACACCAATCCGTTGATGATCGACTGGACGCCTTACCTGAACAAGGCCTACGTCGAGAACTGCGACACGACTGTTCCGGTCAAGGAGATCAAACGGCTCTCCGAACGGCTGACGGCGATTCCCGAAACCTTTACCCTGCACAACCGGGTCAAGAAAATCATCGATGACCGTCGTCTGATGGGGCAGGGTAGCGTTCCCTTCGACTGGGGGATGGCCGAGAACCTCGCCTACGCCTCGCTGCTCGTCTCCAGTTATGGCGTACGCATTTCAGGCGAGGATGTGGGACGCAGTACCTTTTTTCACCGTCACGCCGCGCTGCACGATCAGAAGCGCGAGCACTGGGACGAAGGCACCTATTATCCGCTAGCCAATCTGCAGGAAAAACAGGCCAGCTTCCAGTGCTTTGACTCCGTTCTTTCCGAAGAGGCGGTGCTGGCCTTCGAATACGGCTACGCCACCTCGAATCCGTACGAACTCGTGGTCTGGGAAGCCCAGTTCGGCGACTTCGTCAATTGTGCGCAAGTGGTCATCGATCAGTTCATTGCTTCTGGTGAAACCAAGTGGGGACGTGCCTGTGGCCTCGTCCTGCTGTTACCGCATGGATACGAAGGTCAGGGACCTGAGCATTCCTCGGCGCGTATCGAGCGCTTCATGCAGTTGTGCGCCGAGAGGAACATGGAAGTCTGTCAGCCCTCGACGCCGGCGCAGGTTTTCCACATGTTGCGTCGTCAGGCCATACGCAAACAGCGCAAGCCGCTGATCGTTTTCACGCCGAAGTCGCTGCTGCGTCACAAGGATGCCGTCTCGACCATGGATGAGATCTCCAAGGGTCATTTCCAGCCGGTGATCGGCGAAGTCGATCCGATCGACGGCAAGAAAGTGACGCGCGTCATCTTCTGCTCCGGCAAGGTTTATTACGATCTCATTGCCGCGCGTCGCGCGAAAAATATCACCCACATCGCCATTGCCCGACTCGAGCAGTTCTATCCTTTCCCGCAGGACTCTTTCCAGGGCGAGATGGCGAAGTATCCGAAGGCCACCGAGATTGTCTGGTGTCAGGAAGAGCCGCGTAACCAGGGTGCCTGGTACTGGATCGCCTCACGTCAGCATCTGGATCGCTCGTTCAACAACAAACAGCGTCTGCTGCTAGTGTCACGCCCGGCATCCGCGTCACCGGCGGTTGGCTATTACAGCAAGCACAATGCACAACATAAAGCACTGATAGAGTCCGCACTGGGCGAAATCGGACAGTACAAACTGGCTTAACGGACTTCGCGCCCTCACTGACTATGAAATTTATTGGCCTGTCCGTTTCCCTCACCCCCGACCCCTCTCCCCGAGGGCGAGGGGTGGTTCGAGAGTCGCTTGCGCGACCTTATGTTAATCCGGAGTGAACATGATCATCGATGTCAAAGTTCCGCAACTGTCTGAATCCGTCGCCGAGGCGACCCTGGTGACCTGGCACAAAAAGGCCGGCGAGTCCGTTACGCGAGACGAGAACCTGATCGATATCGAAACCGACAAGGTCGTTCTTGAGTTGCCCGCACCCGGTCACGGCGTACTGATTGAAATTCTCAAGAATAACGGCGACACGGTAACCGCTGGCGAACTGATTGCCCGCATCGATAGCGAAGCCGAGGCCACGGTAGCACCCAGTGTTCCGGCAGCCAGGGAGAAACCCTCTCTTCCGCCACCTCCCGCTTCCGGCCCGCAAGCCAGAAGCGCAGCGCTAGCCGCATCGGCAGCCGGCATCGCCCTGCCTGCGGCGCGCAAGATCCTCGATGAAAAAGGCGTTCCTGCCGCCGAGGTGGCCGGTACCGGTCGTGGCGGCCGCATCACCAAGGAAGATGCTTTGGCGGTAGCGCATAAAGTAGTGGCTGCTGCACCCACTCCCTCACCTGCACCTGCAACGCCCGCTTCAGCATCAAGGCCGTCGATTGCGCTGGCACCGGCGCCGACCGTTTCACTTTCGCTCGGCGAGCGTCCGGAACAGCGCGTGCCGATGTCGCGACTGCGTGCCCGCGTGGCCGAGCGGCTGGTTCAGTCGCAATCGACCAACGCCATCCTGACCACCTTCAATGAAGTTAACATGGCGCCGGTGATGGCCATGCGCAAGCAGTATGGCGAGAAATTCGAAAAGACCCACGGGGTGCGTCTCGGTTTCATGGGCTTCTTCGTCAAGGCCGCCGTTGCTGCCCTGCAGAAGTTCCCGATCATCAATGCCTCGGTCGACGGCAACGACATTGTCTATCATGGCTACATCGACATCGGGGTCGCCGTGGGCAGCCCGCGCGGCCTAGTCGTGCCGATCCTGCGCGATGCGGACCAGATGAGCATTGCTGACATCGAGAAAAAGATCGGTGAATTCGGCCAGAAGGCCAAGGACGGCAAGCTGTCGATGGAAGACCTGACCGGTGGCACCTTCTCCATTTCCAACGGAGGCGTGTTCGGTTCGATGCTGTCGACGCCGATCATCAATCCGCCGCAGTCGGCGATCCTCGGCATACATGCCACCAAGGATCGTGCCGTTGTTGAAGACGGACAGGTGGTGGTTCGTCCGATCAACTATCTGGCCATGTCCTACGATCACCGCATCATCGACGGCCGCGAAGCCGTGCTCGGCCTGGTGATGATGAAGGAAGCGCTGGAAGACCCGGCGCGCCTGCTGCTCGGGGTTTAGTTAACGATTAACCGCATTCAACGCAGAGAACGCAGAGAAGAACGAGAATGAGAGAGTCGTACGAAATCTTTTGCTTCGTCGGTAAGTATTAATTTCTCTCTGCGATCTCTGCGCCTCTGCGATCTCTGCGTCAAAAGAGGTTCATAAAATGTCCAAACAATTTGACGTTCTCGTTATCGGCGGTGGCCCCGGCGGCTACGTGGCAGCTATCCGCGCCGCCCAGCTCGGTTTTTCGGTGGCCTGCTGCGAATCGAATCCTTACGCCGATCCGAAGGATGAGCCGCGTCTTGGCGGTACTTGTCTGAACGTTGGTTGCATTCCGTCCAAAGCGCTGCTGCACACCTCGCATCTCTTTGCCGAAGCCGGACACAGTTTCGCTCTGCAAGGCATTAGCGTCAGTACTCCGAAGATCGATGTGCCGACGATGATAGCCCGCAAGAACACCATCGTCGATCAACTGACCGGTGGCATCAAGGGACTGTTCAAGAAGAACAAGGTGACGCTGCTCAATGGGCGTGGTTCATTTGTCGCACACAGTGAAGGCGGCTGGCAGGTCAAGGTGGGTGACGAGGTCGTCGAGGCCAAACAGGTCATCATTGCCACCGGCTCGAAAGCGCGCCACCTCCCGGGTGTGCCTGTCGACAACAAACTGGTCTGTGACAATGAAGGTGCCCTCGATATCGATGCCGTGCCGAAGAAGCTGGCCATCATCGGCGCGGGCGTGATCGGTCTGGAGATGGGCAGTGTCTGGCGTCGCCTCGGTTCCGAAGTGACCCTCCTCGAAGCCCTGCCGGAATTTCTCTCGGTCGCCGACATTGATGTCGCCAAAGAGGCGGCCAGGGTGTTCGCCAGGCAGGGGCTGAACATTCAGCTTGGGGTGACCATCGGCGAGGCCAAGGCTTCGAGGAAAGGCGTATCGATTACCTATGACGACAAGCATGGCCAGGCGCAAAAACTCGAAGCCGATCGCCTGATCGTCTCGGTCGGGCGCATCCCCAACACCGACGGCCTGAATGCCGAAGTCGTCGGTCTCCGCCTCGACGAGCGCGGCCGCATTGACGTTGATGCTCATTGCAGGACCAACCTGCCCGGCGTGTGGGCCGTCGGTGATGTCGTTTCCGGCCCGATGCTGGCGCACAAGGCGATGGAAGAGGCGGTCATGGTCGCCGAGTTGATGGCCGGTCAGTCCGGGCACTGCAATTTCGACACCATTCCCTGGGTGCTCTATACCAGCCCGGAAATCGCCTGGGTCGGCAAGACCGAGCAACAACTCAAAGCCGATGGCGTCGCCTACAAACTGGGCAGAATTCCCTTCGCCGCCAATGGCCGTGCTCTGGGCATGGGCGAGACGACGGGCTTTGTCAAGATGCTGGCCGACGCCACGAGCGACCGCATCCTGGGTGTGCACATCATCGGCGCCAACGCCTCGGAGCTGATTTCCGAGGCCGTGGTGGCGATGGAATTCGGCGCCGCAAGCGAAGACCTCGCGCGCATTTGCCACGCCCACCCGACCTTGTCGGAAGTGATGCACGAAGCCGCGCTGGCCTGCGACAAACGCCCGCTGCATTTCTGAAGCCAGCGGCATCGTGCCAGGGACTGTAGCCTTGCTTAAAACAGAAGAGCATCAGCCAGCAGTTTGAGGCCGGTGAGGAGCATGGCGATGGCGATGGCGATGTTGAATGGGGCGCGCGGCAGGTCCTTGAGTAACATGAATCCGATCCAGTAACCCACGGGTACTGCGGGGAGCAGCAGCGCCGAGGTGGTAAGGTTGGACATGTCCAGCAGTCCCAGGAAAGCGAAGGGGATGAGCTTGGTAAAGTTTACGGCGGAGAAATAGATGACTGTGGTGCCCACCATGCGCACCCGGTCCATTCCCTGAGGCAGCAGGTACTGGAGGATAGGCGGTCCACCGGCGTGGGAGATGAAGCTGGTGAAACCGGAGATGCTGCTCCAGAACAACCCTCTGACGAGCGATGGCGGGCACGGCTCGCCAGACACCTTGGCCTGGCGCAGGCGATCAAGTCCGAAGAGCAGGGCTTCGAGGCCGATTACCCCTTTGATCAGGTGGGCATCGACCAGGCGGAAGGTGAGTGTGCCGAAAAGGATGCCGATCATCGCGCCGGGAATGATGATGAGAAGATTAGCTTTGTCGCCCTTGCCGCGAAAGACCAGCAGGCCGAGCATATCAATCACCAGCATGATCGGCAGCAGGATGGCGGCGGCCATCGGTGTGGCGATGAACAGGGACATCAGTGGTACGGCAAGACTGCCCATGGCTCCGCCGAACCCGGATTTTGAAATGCCCACGAGGAGCACGGCAAGGATGGCAATGCCGAGAAAAGCGGGATCAGTGAGCATCGGAGGACTTCTTGCCAGGGCAGGGATAAGCGTATTATCGCTGCCGCCGAGTGAATCAGCCCGGATTTATTTTCTGAAAACCGCTTTCGCCGCTTTGATTTTCACGTTGAAACTGCGCTTCTTTCAACTTGAAAAATATCTTGCAATTGATAACGATTCCCATATATGATGAGAACAGTTATCAATACAAAGGTTTTCCGATTCGGGCGTTGTTCCTATGAAAACCACTTTCATTAGCTCTATAAAATATCATTCGGCACGCATAACCCTGCAGCCATTTCTTGGCTTGGCGCTTCCGGCCCTGGCTCTTCAGCCACTGATTACCGACGATACCGGTACTCAGGGCCTTGGCGGTAACCAACTGGAAATTTCTTTCAGCCAGGATCGCGCAAACCACGCCGGTGAGACCGTGCGTACCCAAAGTTGGCCTGCGGTCTATACGCGTGGTCTCAGCGAAACGCTCGATGTTTTTGCCGGATTTAGTTACGCCAAAATCCGTCCGGGGGCCACGGGAAGTGAAGCCGGTGGTAGCGGCAATCCTTCGTTCGGCGCCAAATGGCGCTTCTACGAAAATGAAGAGAGCAAAACCAGTTTCGCGCTCAAACCGGAAATCATCTATCCGGTCAGCGCCGGACGGGAAAGTGCCGGTCTGGGTCGAGGTAAAACCTCGGGCAACCTGAGCCTGATCGTCACACAGGAGCTCGCTTTCGGCGCCATCCACCTTAATCTGGGCGCCGGGCGTAACCGCTACCGCGATGTCCTGAACAATCCAGACGCGACAACGACGAGAGCATCAATCGCGCCGGTGTGGGATGTTGCCGATCAATGGAAGTTGGCGCTGGATCTGGGAACCGAATCCGTTAGTGCGGGTGGAATCCGGACACGCACCAACTTTGCGGAACTCGGCGCCATTTATTCGCCGGGCAAGGATCTTGACTTCGCCCTCGGAGTTGTCCGCTCCTCCGGCTACGATGACCCACGGACAACAACCCACAGTGCCAGCGCAGGATTGACCTGGCGATTCCAGTAATCAGGAGAAACGTGTGAATATCTCAGAGCGTTCGAATAGCGGGAAATCTTGCGTAACCCTTGATCAGGCATCGATCGGCGACGCGCTGACCGTGCAACAGGTCCAAGCGCCCCAGAGCGCCCCTGAGTGGGCGCGCTGGCTAGAGGAAATCGGCTTTATCGTCGGCGAACAGGTCATGCTGATGGCGCGCGCCCTGCCTGGCGGCGACCCGATGGTCGTCCGCATCGGCCAATCGACCTTCGCTCTGCGCTGCGCCGAAGCCGCCTGCGTGCGGGTGAGCGCCGTAGCGTCGGCGCAGGCCGTGGTCGATCCGGCTGTTCTCGAAGGGAGCAGGGCATGAATCAGGCAGTCATCCACATCCATCCGAGCGGACCGCTGCTGGCACTGGTCGGCAACCCGAACTGCGGCAAGACCGCGCTGTTCAATCTGCTCACCGGCGGCCGGCAGAAGGTCGCCAACTACGCTGGCGTCACCGTCGAGCGCAAGGAAGGGCGGCTGACCACGCCGGCCGGAAAAACGCTGCGCGTTCTCGACCTGCCGGGCGCTTACAGCTTGTATCCGCGCTCACCGGACGAACGCGTGACCTGCGACGTGCTCTTTGGCCGTGCGGCCGGCGAGAAGCGGCCGGATCTGGTGGTCTGCGTGGTTGACGCCACCAACCTGCGGCGCAACCTGCGACTGGCACTGGCCATCAGGCGCCTTGGCCTGCCCTGCGTGGTGGCGCTGAACATGGCCGATCTGGCCGAACAGCGCGGCATCAAGGTAGTGGCCGAGACGCTCGCCGCCGAACTGGGAATGCCGGTGGTGAGTACCGTCGGTATTCAGAGTACGGGCGCTGAGTCCCTGCTGGCGCTGTTTGACGATCAGACGATCTGGCGTTCACTGAGTACCCCTGCGCCAGACGTCGTGACCGATTCGGGTCACGAGTCGGACCACATGGCGGTGCGCCACATTCTGCAACGCCTTGGGCTGGACGAAGTGGTGCCGCATACGGCGAGCGACCGCATCGACCGCGTCGTGCTGCATCCGCTTGTCGGACCGCTGCTGCTGGCGCTGGTGCTATTCCTGATTTTTCAGGCGGTATTCTCCTGGGCCGATGGGCCGATGGCGCTGATCGAATCGGCGACCGCCAGCGTCAGCGGAATCATCGGCGCCTTGCTGCCCGATGGCTGGTTCAAGAGCTTGCTGGTCGATGGCGTGATCGCCGGTGCTGGTGGCGTGCTGGTCTTCTTGCCGCAGATCGTGATTCTCTACTTTTTCATCCTGGTGCTCGAAGAATCGGGCTACCTGCCGCGCGCCGCGTTTTTGCTCGACCGGCTGATGGGCGGCGTCGGCCTGAGCGGCCGTTCGTTCATCCCGATGCTGTCGAGTTTTGCCTGCGCCATCCCCGGCATCATGGCCACGCGCACCATCGCCAACTCGCGTGACCGTCTGGTGACGATCATGCTCGCGCCGCTGATGACCTGCTCGGCGCGGCTGCCGGTCTATGCTCTGCTGATCGGCGCCTTCATACCGCAGCGCGAAGTGTGGGGCGTATTCGAGCTGCAGGGGCTGGTATTGTTGGCGCTTTACCTCGCAGGTATCGTCGGCGCGCTGGCCGTAGCCTGGGCGCTCAAGCAATTCACCGCAGCTGGACGCCAGGTGCGGCCGCTGATGATGGAGTTGCCCAGTTACCACCTGCCGACGGTACGCAATATCGCGATCGGCCTGTGGCAGCGTATTGAAGTCTTTATCAAGCGGGTCGGGGGCATCATCCTCTTTCTGACCGTCTTGCTCTGGTTCCTGGCGAGCTATCCGTCAGCACCCGACGGCGCTATCGGCGCGGCCATCGAGTACAGCCTGGCCGGCATGATCGGCAAGGCACTGGCGGTGGTTTTTGCACCGATCGGCTTCAACTGGCAGATCAGCATCGCGCTGATTCCCGGAATGGCAGCACGCGAAGTCGCGGTCAGCGCACTGGGTACCGTCTATGCCCTGGCAGCCACCGGTGGTGATGCGGCGCAGGCGTTGGCACCGCTGATCGCGCAGAGCTGGAGCCTGGCTACCGCGCTGTCGCTGCTGGCCTGGTTCGTTTTTGCACCGCAGTGCCTGGCGACGCTGGCTACCGTCAAGCGCGAGACCGGCGGCTGGACGATGCCGCTGATCATGGCCGGTTATCTGTTTGCCCTGGCCTATGCCACTTCGTTTGTCACCTATCGCCTTGCCCTGGCCATGGGAGCGGGCTGAACTGACCGTCTGACGGGCCTTGCGGGCCGGTGTCCGGGTGCGGAAAACCTCCGCTGCCGGTGTGCCCTGTGTATAGTACGCGCTTCAGTCGTACGCTGTTTCAGCGATCAGGAATGTCCCATGCTGCCGCGACTCTTACCCGCGCATCTGACCCGTGATACCGACGGCACGCCCATTTCGCAACTTTACGGCGACATCTACCACTCGGCATCCGGCGGGCATGCTCAGGCGCAACATGTCTTTCTCGCCGGCAATGGCCTTCCGGGGCGCTGGCAGGGCAGGAAGCTCTTCGTCATCCTGGAAACGGGATTCGGTCTCGGACTGAACTTTCTGGCCACCTGGCTGGCCTGGCAGAATGATCCGGATCGTTGCCAGGTACTGCATTTTGTTTCGCTCGAAAAGCATCCCTTCACCGCCGACGATCTGGCGCAGCTGCATGCGGCCTGGCCCGAGCTGGCGCCGCTGGCGCAAGAGCTACGCCGGCACTGGCCGCCATTGCTTGCCGGTGAACACCGGATTGAACTGGCGCAAGGGCGGGTCGTGCTACGGCTTGTTTTTGGCGACGCCCTTGACGCCTTGTCAAGGTTCGATGCGGCGGTCGATGCCTTCTATCTGGACGGTTTTTCACCGGCCAGGAACCCCGAATTGTGGTCACCGGCTCTGTGCCGCGCTCTGGCCAGCCACGCCGTGCCCGGGGCCACGCTCGCCACCTGGTCGGTTGCCGGCAGTGTGCGCCAGGCCTTGAGCGCGGCACATTTCGCTGTAGAGAAATGTCCTGGGTTCGCCAGCAAACGGCAAATGCTTGTCGGACGCTATGGTACGCAATCGCCGAATTCAAAGCTTCATTTCACCGATCAGGCGTAGACGGCTAAAATGGCGCGTTATTTCTCAGGGAAGTGGCATGCCGACCGGAATCATTGAATCGCTGGATCACGAAGCGCGCGGAGTCACCCGGCTTGAGGGCAAAACGATTTTTGTCGAGGGCGCCTTGCCCGGCGAGCGCATCGAGTACGTCTGCTTTCGCAAGAAGCCGAGCTTCGAGGTGGCGCGCACGGAACGCATTCTTAAGGCTTCGCCGGATCGGGTGATCCCTAAGTGTCCGCATTTCGGGGTGTGCGGCGGCTGCAGCATGCAGCATCTCGACCCGGCTGCACAGGTCGCCGCCAAGCAGCGGGTACTCGAAGCGAATCTCTGGCATCTGGGCCGGCTCAGGGCCGAGCAACTGTATGCGCCGATTTACGGGCCGGCATGGGGCTATCGCCAGCGCGCGCGTCTGTCGGTACGCATGGTACCGAAGAAGGGCGGTGCCCTGGTCGGGTTTCACGAACGCAAGAGCAGCTACGTCGCCGACATGCGTCAGTGCGAGAATCTGCCGCCGCATGTATCAAGGCTGCTGCTGCCTTTGCGCGATCTGGTTTCCGCCCTGTCGATCAGCAGCGCCCTGCCGCAGATCGAGTTGGCCGTCGGCGAGAACGTAACGGCGCTGGTCCTGCGCATCCTGGAGCCGCCCAGTGCGACCGATGAAAATCTGCTCAGGGCCTTTGCCGATCAGCACGGCGTGGTGTTCTACCTGCAACCCAAGGGGCCGGCAACCGCCTATCGTTTCTATCCGCCGGACGGGGCGAAACTGTCCTACCTGTTGCCGGATTTCGACATCGAACATTTCTTCTCGCCGACCGAATTTACCCAGGTCAACAATGCCGTCAACCGCGTTCTGGTTCGCCGTGCGCTGGCCCTTCTGGAGCCGCAACCGGGCGAGCGGATTGCCGACATGTTCTGCGGCCTGGGCAACTTTAGCCTGCCGATTGCCCGCTCCGGGGCGCGCGTGCTGGGCATCGAGGGAAGTGCCGATCTACTGCTGCGGGCCGCCGCGAATGCCGCCGCCAATGGGCTGGACGGGCAGGTCGAATACGCCGTCGCCAATCTGTTCGAGACCACGCCGGAATCGCTGGCGGCGCTAGGTCATTTCGACAGGATGCTGATCGACCCGCCGCGCGAGGGCGCGGTGGAACTGGTGAACGCCTTCGCTGAGGACGCGCCGCGCCGTATCGTCTATGTCTCGTGCAATCCGGCGACGCTGGCGCGTGACGCGGCGATTCTGGTGACGCAGAAGGGTTATCGCCTGCGCGGCGCCGGTGTGGTCAATATGTTCCCCAATACCTCTCACGTGGAGTCCATCGCGCTGTTCGACAGAAGCTGAGTCGGGACACCGGAGAGAACTGAAAAGGGCCTTTTTTTCGGTCAGGCCACTTGACATGCTTGGCGTAAGCCATATACTCCGATTTTGATTTGCCTGTCCGGCATATCGGCTGTTGGCGAATTGCCGGGTGTTGTTATTAACTGCACGTGCGGTTCATGTGTTGCATTGCACGCCGTGCTCCGATTGGTGTAAACAAGGGGAGAGAAACGATGAGGAAATTATCATTGGCAATGTTGCTGGCTTTTGCTTCGACCTGTGCATTTTCGGCTGTTGAACTCAAGCTGGGCCACTTTGCGTCGGATACGCATCCGTGTGGCATCGCCGCCATGGCCTTCAAGGCCAACGTTGAAAAGCGCACGAATGGCGAAGTCAAAATATCGCTGTTTGGCAACAACGCGCTGGGCTCGCCGCCTGAAGTGCTCGAACAGGTCCTGATCGGTGCCGTTGATATGGCTCTGCCGGGTCAGGATCAACTGGCCAAGCACCTACCGTTCTACGATGTGATCAGCACGCCGTTTGCCTTCAAGAATTACGCCATGGCTGACAAGATCATAGATGGCGACTTCAAGGCCTGGGCTGCACCTGAACTGCTGAAGAAGAATCTGGTTCATATTTCCGATTGGGAATGGGGCTTCCGTCAGTTGACCAACTCCAAGAAGCCGGTGCTGGTTCCGGCCGAACTCAAGGGTATGAAGATTCGCACCCCGCCGTCTTTTGCCTATCAGGCCTTCGTTGAAGCCGCGGGTGGCAATGCCGTGACCATTGCCTTTTCCGAACTCGTGATGGCCATGAAGACCGGCGTCGTTGATGGTCAGGAAAACCCGATCGGTACCATCTACGACCTGAAGATCTACGAAACACAGCCGTACATGACGATTCTCAACTACACCTACAGCTCGATGGTGCACGTGGTTAACAAGAAGAGTTGGGACAAGCTGACTCCGGCGCAACAGAAGATCGTGACTGAAGAGTCGATGGCCGCCGCCAAGGGGGCACGCAAGATGCTGCGTGACAACGAAGCGACCCAGCTCAAGGATCTTGAGACGACCAAGGGCATCAAGGTTGCCCGTCCTGATCTGGCTCCGTGGAAAGCTGCAATGGGTCCGGCCTGGGACAAGGTCAAGGCCCGTGTTGGCGCCGACAACTTCAAGCGCTTTATGGACATGGTAGCGAAGGCCGATAAGAAATAAACACGGCTGTGCAGGAACGGCGGGACGTCCAGACGATGCCCCGCCTTTTTTATATCTGCGCACCCTCGCTTTCAACTCCTGGTACGGATTCAGACGTCTTAGAGGTATTTTCATGCTGACCCTTTCAATCTTCACGGTGTTGCTCGTGATGCTGATGATTGACGTGCCCATCGCCGTCGCCATCGGCCTGACCGCCGTTGTTTTCTTTGTTGCGCAAGGACAAGTCAGTTTCCTGGCCATGCTGCCGCAGCGCATGTATTCCGGGACCACCGGGTTTACCCTGCTGGCCATCCCCTTCTTCATCCTTGCCGGCAACCTGATGAATACGGGCGGGACCACCGAGCGCCTTTTCCGTTTCGCCCGTGCGCTGGTCGGCCATGTGCCCGGTGGCGTCGGCCAGGTCAGCGTTGTCTCGTCGATGATTTTTTCCGGCATGTCCGGCTCGGCCGTTGCCGACGCCGCAGGCCTGGGGCAGATCCAGCATCGCGCCATGGTGGACGCGGGCTATCCGCCGAAGATCTCGGCGGCCATCGTCGCCGGCGCCTCGACCATCGGCCCGGTCATCCCGCCGTCGATTCCCTTCGTACTCTATGGCGCGATCACCTCGGTATCGGTCAGCCGCCTCTTTCTCGCCGGCGCCGTTCCGGGCGTCATCATGGGTCTCGCCATGATGATCGCCATCTGGATAATGGCCGGACCGCGCGGCCTGCCAAAAGATCCGCGCGCCAACCTGCGTGAAATCATCGACAGCACGTATGCGGCTTTCCTGCCGCTGATGACGCCGGTGATCATCATCGGCGGCATCATGACCGGCTATTTCACGCCGACTGAAGCGGCCGTGGTCGCCACGCTGTATGCTGCCGCGCTGGGCTTCCTGTACAGGGATCTCACGTTCAAGGCGCTGCCGGCGATCCTCTTTGCCTCGCTCAAGCAAACCTGCGGCCTGATGTTCATCATTGCCACCGCCAATTTTTTCGGCTGGTTCACGATTTTCGAGCGCATCCCGGATGCGTTGATCATGCAATTGACGGCGATGGGTGCCTCGGCGACGGCCTTCCTCTGGATCGTCATCGCCATCATCCTGATGCTTGGTTGTTTCCTCGACGGCAATGCGATCTTCCTCATCACCTTGCCGATTTTCATGAAACTGTGCCCGCTGTTCGGCATCGACATGGTGAACTTCGGTGTCGTCATGACGCTGCTGATCATGGTCGGAAATCTGACACCACCGGTCGGCATGTGCCTCTTCGCCGTCGAGAGCTTCGCCAAGATCGGCCTGTGGAAACTGGCCTATGAGTGCATGCCGTATCTGATCGCCATCCTGCTGGTGACCATCCTGTGCGCCTTCGTGCCGGAAATCGCCCTCTGGCTACCCAACTACGTCATGGGCCCGATCAGTTGAACTCCGCGTTACCGACAAACCAAGGAATATGATCATGAAACAAAACGTCCTGAGCACACTGAACCGCCTCGACAAGGGGCTGATCCTGGTCCTGGAATGGGTCTGCATCGCTCTCTTTGTCGCCATTACCTTCATCCTGACGCTGAGCATCGTCGTCCGTTTCATCCCGTTCATGTCGATGCACTGGTTCGACGAGATCCTGGAACTGCTCTACGGGGCATTGATCTTCTACGGTGCGGCGGCGGTGTGGGTGACACACAGCCATTTCTCCGTCGGTGACTGGATTTCAAAGTACATTCCGAGCGTCCGTGGCCGCTTCGCCTATCGTCTGATCGTCGAGTCGATGTCCCTGATCTTCATTGTGGTCTTCCTCAAGTACGCGTTCGATCTCTTTATTCAGACCGAAGAGCAGACCACGGCCTTTGCCATGTCGAAGAAGTGGCTCTATGCCTGCATGCCGATTACCGGCACGATTATGGTCCTGTACACGCTCAAGAACATGTATCTCGAGCTATCCGCGATCGTGAATCCGGCGATTGCCATCGGCCAAGGCAAGGAAGATCTGAACCACTGACACCGGATCAGAGTTCGACAAGCTCGCGCTGATAGCGCTGCCAGTTCAGCACATAACGCTCGGCGCTGCCGGGCAGTCGGGCGAGTTCCTCGTCGCTCAACTGGCGCACGACCTTGCCCGGCGAGCCCATGATCAGCGAGTGTTCCGGGAAAATCTTGCCCTCCGGGATCAGGGTGTTGGCGGCGACCAGCGAGTTCCTGCCGATCACCGCCCGGTTGAGCACGATGGCGCCGATGCCGATCAGCGATCCGTCGCCGATGGTGCAGCCGTGCAGCATGACCCCGTGCGCGACGGTGACCTTGTTGCCGATGACCAGCCCGATTCCACGGTTGGTATGGAGAACCGAGCCATCCTGGATGTTGGTGTCTTCACCGATAATGATCCGGTCGGTGTCGCCGCGCACGGTGCAGCTCCACCAGATCGAGGCGTTTCGGCCCAGTTGCACCTGGCCGATGACGATGGCGTTGGGGGCGATCCAGCTTTGCGGATCGATTTGCGGGGTGTGGGTTCCGAGGCTGTAGATAGGCATGGTGATTGATTTGTCGGGTGATTGTTGAGCGGCGTCTGATTATTGGTAACGCAGTGCTTCGATGGGGTCGAGCGCGGCCGCTTTGCGCGCCGGGTAGAAGCCAAAGAAAACACCGACACCGGCGGCGACGAAAAAAGCCACCAGCACCGAACTGCCAGAAATGACGATGACCATGTTGGTGATGGCGTTGACCAGCAGCGCGCCACCGATGCCCAGCACCAGCCCGATCAGGCAGCCGGTGATCGAGATCATGATGGCTTCGAGCAGGAACTGCGTCAGAATGTCCTTCTGGCGCGCGCCGATGGCCATGCGGATGCCGATCTCGCGTGTCCGTTCGGTGACCGAGACGAGCATGATGTTCATGATGCCGATGCCGCCGACGAGCAATGAGACCGAGGCAATCGCGCCGAGCAGCAGCGACATGACGCGCGTTGTTTCAGCCGCCGAATCGGCCGCTGCGGCCAGGTTGCGGATATAGAAATCGTTGTCCTGGTCTTCGCGCAGTCGATGCCGCTGGCGGAGCAGGGCGATAACCGTTTTTTCGACTACCGGCATCGCTTCGGCGGAAGTGGCCTGAACCATGATCGAGCGGATCGAGCCAGCGAAGGGAACGCCGAAAACCTTGCGCTGGGCCGTGGTCAACGGAACGATGATGGTGTCGTCCTGATCGCGCCCGTCGAGGTTTTGCCCCTTGGCGCCGAGCGTGCCGATGACGGTGAAGGGCGTGTTGCGGATACGGATGGTTTTGCCGACCGGATCTTCGCCCGGATCGAACAGGCTTTCGATGACCGTCTTGCCGACCAGTGCGACACGGGTCGCCGAGCGCACGTCGGAGTCGTCCAGCGAATAGCCGCTGACCACGGCCCAGGAACGGGCATCAAGATAGGACGGGGTGGTGCCGACGATGACCGAACTCCAGTTCTTGGAACCATAAACGACCTGTTGCGTGCCCTGGTGCACCGGCGCCACGTTGGTGACATCGTCGAGTTCGGCAATGGCGTCGGCATCGCCGATACGCAGCGTGAAGCCGTAACCGCCGCCGGTACGCACGCCGGCGGATTGCGTCCAGCCGGCAAGCACGATATACAGGTTGCTGCCCATGGTGCTGATGGTTTGCGCCACGGCATACTGTGCGCCCTGTCCAATGGCCATCATCAGCACCACCGAACCGACACCGATGACCATGCCGAGCATGGTCAGGGCGGTACGCAACCGGTTGCAGCCCATCGCATGCCAGGCTTCGCCGAGCATGACGCTCAACATGGTTGATTCTTCCCACAGTCAACTTCGTCATTCCGGCGAAAGCGCCCCGAAGGAAATACCCTTGGGGTGCCAGAATCCATGAACGTTGGTGGTCTGGATCCCGGCTTTCGCCGGGATGACAGTCTGGCAAGCATGTGCATTACACAATTTCCCCGTATAGATCTCGCCATTGTGGGTTCGTCGACTCGATTAGCTGGAGTTTCCAAGCGCGCTTCCACTCCTTGATGGCTTTCTCGCGCGCAATTGCCGATTCCATCGTTTCATGAACTTCGAACCAGACAAGTGTGTACACCGCGTACTTTTTGGTGAAACCTTCGGCAAGTTCGCTCTTGTGCTGCCAGACACGCTGCACGAGATTGGAGGTGGCACCCGTGTAAAACGTTCCGTTTTCCGGTTGGCGAGAATATAGATGCATGGCTGTTTCATTGGCCGGTTTATTGAATGACGGCGGTACTGGTGCTGTGCGTTGATATGTCGCTGACGATCAGACCATCGAGAAATCGTACTTGTCGCCGGGCATGTGCGGCAATGTCGGCCTCGTGCGTGACCAGCACGATGGTGATGCCTTCGTCGTTGAGTTGGGCAAAGAGTGCCATGATTTCTTCGCCGGTGTGGCTGTCGAGGTTGCCGGTCGGTTCGTCGGCAAGGATCAGGCTGGGTGAATTGATCAGCGCGCGGGCGATGGCCACGCGCTGCTGCTGGCCGCCCGAGATACGCGCCGGCAACGATTGGGCATAGCCTTCGAGACCGACGCGCTGCAGCATCTCGCGTGCCCGCTTGCGGCGCGGCTCGCGCTCGATGTGCGAGTAGACGAGGGGCAGCGCGACGTTGTCCTCCAGCGTCATGCGCGGCAGCAGGTTGAAACCCTGGAAGACGAAGCCGATCGTGCGGTTGCGCAGGCTCGCCAGTTCGTCGCCGGGCAGGTGCGCAACATTGCGCCCGACCAGGTGATAATCGCCGCCGGTCGGTGTGTCGAGGCAGCCGAGCAGGTTCATGAAGGTCGATTTGCCTGAGCCTGAAGGGCCCATGACGGCAACGAATTCGCCGCGATGGATGCAGAGGTCAACACCTTTGAGTGCCGGGAAGGGACCGGCAGCGGTCACGTAGGATTTGGCCAGACGCTCAACGCGGATGACGGCTTCCGACGACGAGTCGACGAGCATCAGAACAGCCTCATGCCGACGCTGCTGGGTTTGTTGACGCTAGCCGGATTGTCGCCGACCACCACGCGGACCCCCGGCTTCAGATCGCCGCCGGTAATTTCCGTGTTACGGTTGTCGGTAATGCCGATCTGCACGTTGACCGCTTTCAGTTCCTTGCCGTCGATTACGTAGACGGTGCCGCTGTTGTTGTCGCGCTTGCGCCCCTTGCCACGGCTCTCTCCGGAGGCGCGCGAGCCGTTCGCTTCGGCCTTGTCAGCCGATTTTTCATCGGCATCGGCCGGCTTGAAGCGCAGGGCCGAGTTCGGCACCATCAACACGTCGTCACGCCGCGCGACGGCGATATTGACGTAGGCCGTCATGCCCGGCAGCAGGATCTGATCCGGGTTTTCCAGCGAAACGCGGACGTTGTAGGTAACCACGTTCTGAGTCACCGTGGCGTTCATCCGGATTTGTTGTACCTGGCCGGTGAAGGAGCGGTCGGGGAATGCATCGACCGTAAACCGCACCTTCTGGCCTTCCTTGATCTTGCCGATGTCGGCCTCGGCGAAGCTCGAATCGATGCGCATTTCGGAGAGATCCTGGGCGATCTTGATCAGCGTCGGGGTTTGCAGGCTGGCGGCGACGGTCTGTCCGAGATCGACCACACGATCGACGACGATGCCGGAAACGGGTGAGCGGATGATCGTGTAATTGAGGTTCACCTGATCCTTGTCGGCAGCGGCCCTGGACTGCGCCAACTGGGCTTCGGCCGATTTGCGCGCCTGCACGGCCTGATCGAGTTCCTGGCGCGAAACGTATTCCTGCTCGAACAGCGACTTCATCCGGGCTTCGCTGGCCCGCGCCAGATCCAGCGACGCCAGGATGTTGTTGACGCTGGCCGCGGATTGCCGGGCCTGCGCAGCCAGCAGCGAACGGTCAAGTTCGAGCAGGGGCTGGTTTTTTACAACCTTGTCGTTGAAATCGACGAAGAGCCGGGTGACCGTGCCGGACACCTGCGTGCCCACGTTGACCAGGACCACCGGGTTGAGTGTGCCGTTGGCCGAAACGGTTTGCACCAGATCGCCCTTTTCGACGGTCTGTATCCGGTAGCGTTGCTCGGGGAGCAGGGCGGTGCTGCTGCGATACCCGAAGAAACCGCCAGCAAGGATGGCCAGCGCAAGGCTAGCGAAAAGGGTTTTCTTGACGATCGGTTTCATGGTTTTGTGCTTCCGGCAGGGTTCAACAGGCTGCTGTCGAGCGCGCCAACGGCCTTGGCCAGCGCGGCGCGCGCGACGCGCCAGTCAAGCATTGCCTGGATGCGCTGCAGGCGGGCCGCAGCCAGCGCGCTCTGGGCGTTGAGTACATCAAGGATGCTGCCGACACCGGCCTTGTAACGGCCGAGGGCGACGCGTTCGGATTGTTCGGCGCTGGCCAGCAGGTCGGCGCTGGTGCTGATCGTCTGACTGGCGGTGGTCAGGCTCTGATACGCCGTCCACACGTCGAGCGCCACCTGCAGATGCAGGCTGTCGCGCTGCGCACCGGCCACTTCGGCCCTGGCCTGCGCCGAACGTACTTTGTAGGTGGTATTGAAGCCGGAAAAGATCGGCAGCGTCAGCGTCAGGCCGATCGAACTGCTGTGGCTGCTGAAATTCCCACCGTTGCCGCTCGTTCCCTGCCAGGCCGGTCCGGTTCCGAGCGATAGCGTCGGCAAGCCGGACGAGCGCGTGAAATCGACCGTCGACTGCGCAGCCTTGAGCTGGGCCTCGGCGGCCCGCAGATCGGGGCGGCGCTCGCGCGCCTCGGCAATCAGGGCGTCGATATCGCGCTTGTCGCGTTCGAAGGCTGCTCCGGGCAGCGTGTCGGGAATGTCGGCGAGCCGGAGCGGCAGGCTGGCATCGAGCCCCATGACGTTGGCCAGGGTACCGAATGCCGTCTTGAGCACACCCTCGGCCTTGATGCGGTTGAGCGCAGCCTGCGACCAGGCCGTTTGCGCCTGGAGACGGTCGGCCGGGGTGCCGGTGCCGACCCGGTAGCGCACTTCGGCGGCAGACAGGCTTTCGCGGCTGGCCTTTTCCGATTCGAGTGCGGCGGTCACTGCGGCACGGGCGGCCTGCGTGTTGTAGTAGGACTGCAGCGCGTTGAGAAAGACGGTTTGCACCGTGGCGTCGAGCGTCGAGGCTGCGGCGCTGAGCAGTTGCCGGGCGTTTTCAAGGTTGGCCGAACGCGCGCCAAAGTCGTAGAGCAGCCAGGAGAGGGTGAGCGAGGCGTTGTGCTGAGTGGCCGTGTCTCCTTCGCTGCGCAGCCGGCTGACGCTCGCCTTGCCGTCAAGTCCGGGCAGGAAGGCCGACTGGGCCACGCCAACCTGGGCCGCCTGCACGCGGGCGTTGGCCCAGGCCTCATGAGTACCCGGGTTCTGGCACAGCGCCAGATCGACCACGTCGAGGACGTCGAAGACGGCCCCGGAGGGAAGCGACCGGCAGGGAATAAAACCACTCTCCGGCATAGTCGCGAGTTGGGCGCGCGGTGGCGTGATCGCCTCCGCGCGGAAAGGGTCGATCGAACCAAAGGCGATCGCTTCCGGCGCCAGTGCGCTGATGAAGGGGGCAAAAATCAGGATCAGTGAACGTGGATGCATCGGATCGGAACGCGGGCCATTTTTCCGCTAGTATAGCGGCCTTCGTTTGCGGCATAAGCATTCAACTCATAACTTACGGGTTTCCGATGGCGCTCAAGGCAACGATTTTCAGGGTCGATCTCGCGGTCGCGGACATGGACCGCAACCTTTACGCGGATTTTACGCTGACGCTGGCGCGTCATCCGTCTGAAAACGACGCGCGGATGATGGTTCGCCTGCTGGCATTCATGCTGCATGCCGATGAGCGCCTGGAATTCGGCAAGGGACTGTCGACAGACGACGAGCCTGATCTGTGGCGCAAGGATCTGACCGGCGTCATCGATCTCTGGATTGTCGTCGGACAGCCCGACGAACGCTGGCTGCGCAAGGCTTCGGGGCGTTCCGCCCGGGTCGTGGTGTTTTCCTACGGCGACCGGGTGGCGGATATCTGGTGGGAGCAGAACCGCAGCACGCTGGAAAAACTGTCCAACCTCTCCGTCTACCGGCTCTCGTCCGACGACATGCAGGCGCTGGCCGGTCTGGCCACCCGCTCGATGAATCTGCAATGCACGATTCAGGAAGGCGAAGTGCTGATCACTGGTGAGGGCGAACCGGTGCGCGTCGAGCCGCTTGTGGTTTACCGGCAGGGCGACTGAATTGCGCTTTGTCATTCCGGAGCAGCGTGCAAATGTAAGTATGTACGGCATCGAACATACAATCTGATTTCAGGGGGGCAGAATCACTTCACCGGGGCAACCCTGCTTGACCAGGAGTAAATAATGCAACTCATGCTAATTGTTGGTATCGTTTTTGCCATCGGCGCTGTCCTCTTCGCCTTGCAAAACAATGTGACCGTTGCCGTAACGCTTGCTGTCTGGCAATTTGAGGGGTCGTTGGCTCTGGTGCTGTTACTGGCGCTCGGTCTTGGGGTGCTGATCGTGGGCTTGCTGTCCTCGCCCGCCGTGATCCGCGGACAGTGGACCGTTGCCCGTCTGCGCCGTCA
Organism: Accumulibacter sp.; assembly: GCA_020049495.1. GTDB lineage: Bacteria > Pseudomonadota > Gammaproteobacteria > Burkholderiales > Rhodocyclaceae > Propionivibrio. The sequence continues at coordinate 483 of JAIFKU010000029.1, read as the reverse complement.
GGTCGTCGATCTGGAGCAGGAAGTGGCTGAACAGCAGAAACGCAATCACGAGTTGATTGCCGAACTGGCGCGACTGGCCCCTGCCACCGTGCTGGCGGAACCTGAAAAGGAAAAACCCTATGTGGGTTTGCGGGAACTGCTGGCTGTCGAAGGAAGTGTGAAGCCATCGGCAGATTGAATCTCTCATCGTCATTCCCGCGCAGGCGCCCTGAAGGTAAGGTGAAACCGTCCTGAAGAAGTACTCCTGGGGTGCGGGAATCCAGGAAATCCAGGTCGTCAGCCAACAATCTCAGGCCACAGATCAAGCCATTCTGGGTTGTGTTCCTCAATCAGCCGTAATTTCCAGGCGCGATTCCATTTCTTGAGTTGCTTTTCCCGTGTAATGGCCGCCGCCATTCCTTCATGCTGCTCAAAATAAACCAGCCGATGCACGTCGTAGCGTTGAGTAAAGCCTTCCACGACATTATTCCTGTGCTCCCAGAG
>JAIFKU010000049.1 GCA_020049495.1 Accumulibacter sp. | reverse complement strand
CGTTTCATGGTCATCCTGTCTTCAGAAAGCATACTGTATAATACTGATTTGTGACCTCGGATTATAGGCCATGCGTTTAATTCAAAGGGCGTTAACATTTGATGACGTCCTCCTCGTCCCAGCCCATTCCTCTGTATTGCCCCGTGATGTTAACCTCCGGTCGCGCCTGACGCGCAACATCATGCTCAACATGCCCCTGGTGTCAGCCGCCATGGACACGGTAACTGAAGCCCGTCTTGCCATTGCCTTGGCGCAAGAGGGTGGAATCGGCATAGTGCATAAAAATCTCAGCCCGAAAGCGCAGGCTACGGAAGTCGCGAAGGTCAAGCGTTTTGAATCGGGTATCCTGAAAGATCCGATTACCGTTCCGCCGACCATGTCGGTACGCGAAGTATTCGAACTGACCCGCTTGCACAAGATTTCGGGTTTTCCCGTCCTCGAAGGTCAGGTTGTGGTCGGCATTGTGACTAACCGCGACTTGCGTTTTGAAACCAATCTCGACCAGCCGGTGCGCAATATCATGACACCGCGCGAACGCCTGGTTACGGTCAAGGAGGGGGCTACCGTAGAGGAAGGCAAGGCGCTGATTCACAAGCATCGCCTCGAACGAGTGCTGGTCGTCAACGACGCTTTTGAATTGCGTGGCCTGATTACCGTCAAGGACATCATTAAGACCACCGAACACCCGTCGGCCAGCAAGGATGCATCAGGACGCCTGTGTGTCGGTGCAGCGATCGGCGTTGGAGCAGAAACCGAAGCGCGCGCCGAATTGCTCGCCGAAGCGGGGGTCGATGTGATTGTGGTTGATACCGCGCACGGACACTCACAGGGTGTCCTGGATCGTGTTCTATGGGTCAAGAAAAATCTGCCGATGATTGAAGTCATCGGTGGCAATATCGCCACAGCCGAGGCCGCACGTGCGTTGATTGATCACGGTGCTGACGGTGTCAAGGTCGGTATCGGTCCGGGGTCCATATGCACGACACGGATCGTGGCTGGCATTGGTGTACCGCAGATTACGGCAATCCAGATGGTCTCCGACGCTCTCAAAGGCACTGGGGTGCCAATGATTGCCGATGGTGGAATCCGCTATTCAGGGGATATCTGCAAAGCGATTGCTGCGGGTGGCAATACAGTCATGCTCGGTGGTCTTTTTGCCGGAACCGAAGAAGCGCCGGGTGAGGTCGAACTCTTTCAGGGACGGTCGTACAAATCCTACCGCGGCATGGGCTCAATTGGTGCCATGGCGGCAGGTGCGGCGGATCGCTATTTCCAGGACAGTTCGGCCAACGTCGATAAACTTGTGCCGGAAGGTATTGAAGGACGTGTGCCTTACAAGGGCTCGGTACTGGCGGTGATTCACCAGTTGATGGGGGGGCTGCGTTCTTCCATGGGCTATCTGGGTTGCGCGACGATCGACGAAATGCATGAGCGAGCGGCGTTTGTTGAAATCACCTCGGCTGGCGTACGCGAATCGCACGTCCATGATGTACAGATCACCAAGGAAGCTCCGAATTACCACATCGATTGATTGATTCCGTATCCTGAGGGGCGGCTCTTGCAGCCGCCCTTCTTCATTCAAGGCTTGAAAATGGCTCACCAGAAAATACTCATCCTCGATTTTGGTTCCCAGGTTTCTCAACTCATTGCCCGCCGCGTGCGCGAGCAGCAGGTTTACTGTGAACTGCATCCTTTCGACGTGAGTGAAGATTTTGTCCGCAACTTCAATCCGCAGGGCATCATCCTGTCCGGTGGGCCAAACTCGGTATACAAGGCCGAGGAATGGCGGGCGCCGCAGGCTGTTTTTGAGCTGGGTGTGCCAGTATTGGGCATCTGCTACGGCATGCAGACCATGGCGCAGCAACTGGGTGGCAAGGTCGAGAGTTCCGGCAAGCGCGAGTTTGGTTATGCCGAAATCCGTGCCCGTGGTCATTCCAGGCTGTTCAAGGGTATTCAGGATCGCAGTAACAGCGAGGGGTACGGTTTGCTCGACGTGTGGATGAGCCACGGTGACAAGGTCACAGAACTGCCTGCAGGTTTCAAAGTCATTGCCAGCAACGAATCATGCCCGATTGCCGCCATGGCCGATGAATTGCGCCAGTTCTACGCGGTGCAGTTTCATCCGGAGGTTACGCATACACTGAAGGGCAAGGAGATGTTCGCCCATTTTGTGCATGAGATCTGCGGCTGTGGTCGCGACTGGAACATGCCGGACTATGTCAACGAAGCCATTGAAAAGGTTCGAGCCCAGGTCGGCAAGGAGAAGGTTATCCTCGGTCTCTCCGGAGGTGTCGATTCATCGGTGGTGGCCGCGCTGCTACATCGCGCCATTGGCGATCAACTGACCTGTGTTTTCGTCGACAATGGACTATTGCGCCTGAATGAGGCGGAACAGGTCATGAAGACGTTCGCCAGCAGCCTCGGGGTCAAGGTGATTCACGTTGATGCCACAGAGCAGTTCATGGGGCATCTGAAGGGAATTACCGATCCTGAAGCCAAGCGCAAGATTATCGGACGCGAATTTGTCGAGGTTTTTCAGGCCCAGTCGCGAAAACTTGCAGAAAGCGGGGAGGCGGCCAAGTGGCTGGCACAGGGCACAATCTACCCGGATGTGATCGAATCTGCCGGCAGTAAGACCAAGAAGGCGCATACCATCAAGAGCCATCATAACGTGGGTGGTTTGCCCGAAACGCTTAACCTGAAACTACTCGAACCGCTGCGCGAACTGTTCAAGGACGAAGTGCGTGAACTCGGCGTCGCGCTGGGTTTGCCGCACGAAATGGTCTATCGCCATCCCTTCCCGGGACCCGGTCTTGGGGTGCGGATTCTCGGTGAAGTCAAGAAAGAATTTGCTGACCTTCTGCGTCGTGCCGACGCCATCTTCATTGACGAATTGCGTGCGGCAGACTGGTACAACAAAACGAGTCAGGCTTTTGCAGTCTTCCTGCCGGTCAGATCGGTGGGGGTCATGGGCGATGGACGTACTTACGAGTACGTCGTGGCCTTGCGTGCTGTGCAGACACAGGACTTCATGACCGCCCACTGGGCCGAATTGCCGCATAGTCTGCTCGGCAGGGTGTCCAACCGCATCATCAACGAAGTTCGTGGAATCAACCGCGTGGTGTATGACATTTCCGGGAAGCCCCCGGCGACGATCGAGTGGGAATGATTTGATGTTTGGCAGCTACTAGCAGATCTTAGCAATACATTAATATAAGCCAGTGTTTACACTGGCTTTTTTTGTATTTAATCTAGCAATGACAGGCAACGACTGGCAATACCAAGCGTATTTTGGGAATGGTATTTTCATTGGTATCATCAATCGAAGAAGCTAGATTTTGACCAATACCATTCATTGATGATGCAGGAAATCATGGTATCAAGATCGCACGAGGCCAGTAATACCAAGCCTTATAGCGATTTTACATGATTTCTAAAATCATGGTATCAGGACTCGGTTCGATACCATGATTACTTGGTTGGTGACATCTAACTTTATGTTAATAAAGGAGATATTAGTGCTTACCGATACCAAGCTAAGACTTCTGAAGCCTCAAGACAAAATCTATAAGGTTCCAGATCGAGACGGCCTGTATGTGGCGGTCACCAAAACCGGTGTGGTCTCGTTTCGCTACAACTATTCGATCAACGGCCGCCAGGAAACAGTAACGTTTGGTTGTTATGGGGTTGGCGGAATCACCTTGGCTGAGGCTAGGCAGCGCTTACATGAAGCTAAACGAATGGTTGGGAATGGCAGATCCCCTGCTAGGGAAAAGGCTCGGACGAAGGAAAAGGATGCTGATGCCAAGTCCTTTGATGACTGGGCTCAAAAGTGGCTGCGGGGATACGAGATGGCTGACTCAACTCGTGACATGCGTCAGGCGTGTTATGACCGTGAGCTCAAAGGGACATTTGGCAACAAGCTGCTTCATGAGATTACGCATGATGATCTCAGGTATCTGACAGACAAGATTGTTGAACGAGGAGCTCCCGCAACGGCTGTCCACACCCGAGAAGTTGTTATGCAAATCTTCCGATGGGCAAATGAGCGTGGCCAAAAAATTGAGAATCCAGCTGATTTGGTTCGTCCAACGGCTATCGCTCGATTTGAACCGCGTGATCGAGCTCTAAGTCCAGAGGAAATTGGACTGATGTATCGGTATATGGATCGAATTGGTACCTCACCACAATATCGGGCTGCTGCAAAACTCCTACTTTTGACTATGGTTCGAAAGTCAGAGCTTTCGAACGCCAAATGGTTTGAGATTAATTTTACTGAAGCCCTTTGGACCATTCCTAAGGAGCGAATGAAGCGGCGTAATCCTCATATAGTGTTTCTTTCAAGGCAGGCGCTCGACATATTTATTGCACTGAAAACATTTGCAGGAGCACCGTTAATCAAGTTTTAACACTTACCTACCGTTTGGCGCAGAAGGAAAAGCAGCCACTTGGTAAATTCGGCCCGCATGACCTCCGTCGAACTGCGAGCACTCTCCTCCATGAAGCGGGATACAACACGGACTGGATTGAAAAGGCTCTAGCTCATGAGCAAAGAGGGGTGCGAGCTGTTTATAACAAGGCCGAGTACCGTGAGCAACGGACCGCCATGCTTCAAGATTGGGCCGATATGATTGATAGCTGGACGATCAGGAAGAAAGAAAGCTAGGACGAAAGATTGATTGCCCCGAAGCTTTACGATCCTCGATCCATTCTTTAATTTCTTCGAGGTCCCACGCCACATTCCTTGCTGTCAGTGCAAATCGTTTCGGAAATTGCCCTCGCTTCTCCAAATCGAAAATCGTTCGTTCAGACAGCGGAACAATCTTGAGGAGTTGCTTGCGATTGATGAGTGCACGGGCGGTGATATTCAATTCGTTGTCTTGGATGATGCGCATTGGGATTCCTTTTCATACGAGACGTTACGAATAAATCTTATCTTTCCAAGTAATCAAACAGCTGGGAAAAAGCGCACAAATCGGGCGCATTTCAAAAAAGTCCGGCCTCCTCGATGAACCGTGACTCAACGCCTTCTTCGATTGCGCTGCTGAGAATCAATCGGTTACGAGCCCGAGTCATTCCTACATACATCAATCGCCGCTCTTCCTCTTCAGTTGAGTCGGTATGAGGCAAATTACCTTCCTCAACGCCTACGATCCAAACGTTGTCAAACTCCAGTCCTTTGGACGAATGGAGCGTCATCAGCTGTATCCCGGATGCACTTTGCTGGCTATCGGCGGTGGTGATAAATCGAAGTCTCTGACTCAAAGTTCCGGATAGCTTAGACAACGACGAATCCATGCGCTGTAGCAACGAAACTTGCTGAGGATTTCCACAAAATGGTGCCAGCCATGTCGATACGCCATGGATGACCAGCTCCACACGCCCCTTTTTAGACTGCTCAATCCATGAAGTCATGCCGGCGAGTAGCCCCATCACCTTCGGTTGATCGTCTGTCGCAGCGCTGCGGTTTTCGAGGATCGTGGCGAGGTACTTGAGGCAATCGCCGCCGGTTTGGATTTCTCGGGAGTTCATGTACCCAGCATCCACACCGGAAAACGACAGTGCATTGGCAGCCCCTGTCCACCCTCCATCAATAACGCTTCGCAGAATCCCAAGAAAGGCACTGCCAAGCTTACGGTCCCAGATCCGTTTCCCACCAGTTCGATGGTAGGGAATACTGGCGCCACTCAAAGATATTTCGACGGTGTCAAGAAGGCTGTTGGTACGACCTAGAACTCCCCATTCCGACTTGATACCGAACATCCTGATTCGATTTTGCAAAATTTCGGCCTCATCCCAGCGGTCGGACGCCCTGATGACCTGAAGCTCTCCTGGGGCAGTCCTGAATGCTTCAATGCGTTTCGGGGCTCTGACCTTGTTGTGGGCGATCAGTTTTGCTGAATGTGCGAGGATGTTTGGGGCGCAACGGTAGTTCAGCGGTAACGTTGTTTCAGTCGAGACCAAGGTGCTGGATACGTCAGTCAGTCCCAAGTAGCCCAAGGCATGACGAAATGCGTACAGGCTTTGGTCATCATCACCGACGAGGCTGACCTCAATGCCGGAAAGTCCGTGTGCCTTTACCCATTCCACCTGAACTTCATCCATATCTTGCGCTTCGTCGACCAGGAGCCAGCGGATAGGCAGAGGGGGCAACTCGCGTGTATGCATTTTTTGGACAACGGAAAGGACGATATCTGCAAAGTCCATAGCGCCCTCTGTGGCAAGAGTCTCCTGGTAGATTCTATAGATCACCTCGAAGTCTGGATTTGGAGCGACCGGGATCCTCATTCTGGCTTTCGCCCTGTCTATGAATATGAGTAAATCATCAAAAGAAGCTTCGATCGGATGTTGGGCTAGGCATCGCCGGAGTAGGGCTAATCGCTCTCCTTCAGAAAGTAATCGCTTGGACTTGTAACAGCGAGGCAGGCGCTTGAGTTGGGACAGGGCGATGGAATGGAATGTACCTACGGCGAG
>JAIFKU010000026.1 GCA_020049495.1 Accumulibacter sp. | reverse complement strand
TAATCCGCCGCTGTCGGGGCGTAGCGCAGCCTGGTAGCGCACTTGCATGGGGTGCAAGGGGTCGCGAGTTCGAATCCCGCCGCCCCGACCAGTAATACCTAAGGGTTACAGATTTCGATCTGTGACCCTTTTCATTTCCAATGGCCCCATGTCATGGCGGCCTTCAAAAGTACATTCGGGGCAAAACATTTGCCCCGAATGTATATTGCTTCTACGAGAGCGCAAGAGAGATTTTCCTGACTGTTTAGTACACATAGATATTGACTAAATATAGTGTTTAGCTATATTCTATATGTATGCCAAAAACCGCCCTTGCCCTCCTGCATCTCCCACCTGCGACTGCGGCCGTCATCGAGAAACTTGGCGCCGATTTGGCGGTGGCCCGTTTGCGTCGCAAGGAATCCTTGAAGACCTGGGCGAAGCGCATGGGGGTTTCTGTACCCACGCTGCAACGCCTTGAAGCCGGTGACCCCTCTGTTGGCATTGGCATCGTCGCGACGGCACTCTGGCTCATCCAGCGCGACGGAGAGCTGGGAAATCTCGCGTCACCCGAACACGACCAGGGTGCCATCGAGATGGATGTCCGTGCGGCCCTTGAACTGGGCCGCGCGCGTGCCCAGGCCTCCGCGGAAGCGCGCACGCGCAGGAACCCGGCGAAGGTCTGAGATGCGCCTAGACGACCTGTACCTCTGGTACCTGGCTGACACGGGCACACCGCGCTACGTCGGAGCGCTGAAGCTGGTTGCCGCCGGCAAGGGCGTCTCGTTGCACTACGGCAGGGAGTGGCTGGACAACGGGTTTGCGCTGAGCGAGGATCTGCCGCTTGTCGACAGAGAACACCTGCCTCCAGGCCGTCTGATGGCCGATGCGCAGCGCGCAGTTGGCGCCGTCGACGATGCACGGCCGGACCGTTGGGGCGAGAAGGTCATCCGCTTCGTGGACAAGCCCAGGCGCCTCTCCCTCATGGAGTACCTGTACTACGCGGGTGACGACCGATTCGGCGCGCTCGGCGTCTCCACATCTTCGAGTATCTACAGCCCGCGCGAGATAAGTCTGCTTCCTCGTCTTGACGATGCGCAACAGCTCAGCGAGGTGGTGGCCAAGATTGAAGCATCAGAACCCATAAGCACCCTGGAAGCCAGGATCATTGCCGGCGGCGGCAGTCCGCTCGGTGGCGCGAAGCCCAAAGCGCTCATCGATATCGACGGTGAGCAGTGGGTCATCAAGTTCTTCAATAACGAACCTGTCGACACGCCGCTCATCGAGCACGCGACGATGACGCTGGCCGAACGCGCGGGCATCATGGTGGCCAAGACGCAGGTTATCCATCTCGCCGGGGCAAACGCGCTCCTCATTCGCCGCTTCGACCGCGAACGGAATAGGAGAATTCACAGCCTCTCGGCCGGCACGGCCATCCGGGCGGCCACTGCCTCGGGCGCGGAACCCGAAATGGGTTACCCCGAACTGGCGCGCATTCTCCGTCGTGTCGGCATCACCAAAGACGACATCAACCAGCGCGATGCACGCGAGCTCTTCCGACGCATGGTTTTCAACATCCTGGTCGACAACACGGATGACCACGAGAAGAACCATTCCCTGCTGGTCATGAACCCATCCGAGAATGGCCGCCTGAAGTTGGCGCCGACGTACGACGTTTTGCCGACCAATTCGGGACAGGGATATCAGGAGTTTATTTGCGGCGCGCAGGGCCGGGAATCGACGCTCGAAAATGCCATGTCGCAGTGCGATGCCTTCGGTCTGTTGTCTGCCGAGGCCGCGGCCGAAGTTGTTGCCGTCATCGAAGTCGTGAACACCTGGCAGGAGCACTTCGCGCAAACCGGCGTGACGGAGCGCGACATCGAGAGCCTGGCGGAGTTCATCGATGGCGAAGAACTTCTGGCTCAGCGCACCGGCTTCGACCCGACTCGATTTCAGTCTGCGCCGGCCAAAAGAACGCGAACAAGCCCCTTCCGTCGCTAACCTACCGTCCCCAGAACTCTTGACCATGAATATACTCATCATCGGAGGCGATCAGCGAAATGTCCACTTGCAGACCGTGTTGACTCAGGCTGGCCATACCGTGACCGACTTCGCACTCGGAGGTAAAGCCGTGAGCCCCGATTACAGACAATTCCGCTGGATCGTCGGCCCAATTCCTTTCACTGATGATGGCAGGCATCTTCATGCCCCGCTCCACCGGGAAAAGATTGCTATTGCCGACTTTCTCGAATCCCTACCGGAGACAGCCACCTTGTTCGCCGGCACGATTCCCGCTGGCTTCGCCATTCACTGTCGCCACGTCGATCTGACACACAATACTGATCTGTACAACCGGAATCTGGTACCAACGGCAGAAGGCGTCATACAGATTCTTCTCAACCAGATCGACTTCACGCTCGCCGGTTCTTCGATACTGGTCGCCGGGTACGGCAAAGTCGGAAAGACGGTTGCCCGCCTGCTTGCCGCACTCGGTGCGAACGTGAGCATCTATTCCACCGCACCGCTCGAACAGAATGAAATCAGCGCGTGCTATACCAGCGTGTCATTGGGGGACCTCTCGCCGTTCCAGATTGTTGTCAACACAATTCCCGCCGTCGTCTTCGATGCACGGAATCTTTCGACACTGCAAAAGGAAGCGTTGTTACTCGACGTCGCTTCGTTTCCTGGCGGGGTCGATGCAAAGCTCGCCGCCAAAACCTGTTCAAGGTTGGTACGCGCGTACGGCATACCGGGAAAGAAGGCACCGAGGACAGTCGCCGAATCGATGCGCGACATCATCGTTGAATACATTGAAACTGAACGCTGACCCGTACTGCAATGAGTCGAACCGGTAATCTCAGCGCTTAAGCGAAACCGTCCCGACTGCGGCCAGAATCAGCAGGGCTGCCAAGGCTTCGCGCCAACCCAGAGGTTCGCCTAACAGGACTATGCCGCTCACCACGCCAATGAGAGGAGTAGTCAAAGAGGAAAGCGATGAGACAGCGACTGGCACCATGAGCACAATGCGGTTCCAGGCCCAGTAACAGAACATGAAGGCAATGAACACGTTATAGACCATCCCAAAGGCCGGCCAGAAACTGGGAAAGATCAGGCGTGACGATTCCAGCGGGATGGCTGCCAACAGTATGGGAATTCCCCCCAACAGCATTGTCCAGCCGGTCAAGGCGGTTGTCGGCATGGCCACTGGCAAACGCTTGAGAAGCACGACTCCAAGGGCCCAACTCCAGGCAGCCAGAAGCATGCAAGCCACTCCGGCGGGTGCCTGCATCATTCCTTGCAGACTACCGCCCATGAGCGCAACGATTCCTGCCAGCCCCAGAAGCAGACCGAATGAACGCCTGAATGTGATCCTTTCACCCAGGATCCAGACGGACAAGATGGAACCCCAAAGCGGCATGGTGAAGCCAAGCAGGGCTGCACGTCCGGAAGGCAGCAGCAAAACACCGTAGGCTACCAACACGCTCCAGCCAATGATGTTGAACAGGGAGAGCAACAGTAGCCGTCCCCAGTGGCCTTTTGGCACACGAATGGTGTTGCCGCTGGCAACGGTAATGGCCAGCATGCCTATCCCTCCGACTATCAGGCATGAGCCCCGGAAGTAGAGTGGAGGCACTTCCGACATGACGATCTTCATGATGGGCCAGTTGATCCCCCAGAAGAAGGATAGAGCCGCCAGAAGCAGAAGACCATGGCGGGGAAGGCGTTCATGAGGGCTGAGTACGATCATGCGATGAATTCTTGATATCCTGAGGTGTACGTATTAGAGCTTAACATCAGTGTCAGATGCCAATAAAATATTCTTTGGATAATTGGGACCGTCAACTTCATGCACAAGAAAATTCAATACGCAATATCTGGCGATCTGCAACCCGATGAGCTTGATCGATTGCTTTTTGCAGCCAGCAATAGCACCTACTCGGCGCAAGAACTGGCCTGCATCATTTCAGGATCTACGGCGTATGTAACGGCCCGGGATTCAGGAAGTCTGGTTGGTTTTGGCCGCATGCTCTCTGACGGGGCCGTGCTGGCGTATATCAACAATATGGCGGTTAGTCCCGATTATCAGCGCCAAGGCATAGGTCAAACCATCCTGGACATGCTGATCGAAGTGACTGGAGAAGTAAAATCGATTTTTCTTTACTCGTATACAGCCGATTCTCTATATGTGCGTAACGGCTTTCAACCCTCTGAAAAACGCCTGTATGTCCGTCGGCGCCGCATCGCGGTCAAGCGGCAGCCCGACTCCGGAGCCTGAGTGAATCCCTTACAATGGATGTTTTCGCAAAGGACGCTCATCATGACGCTGATGAAACGCAAACTGGGCAGCCAGGGACTCGAGGTATCGGCGATTGGCCTTGGCTGCATGGGCATGAGCCAAAACTATGGTCCGGCGGACGAGCGTGAGTCGATCGCGACATTGCATCACGCCATAGACCTCGGATGCACGTTCCTCGACACGGCCGAGGTCTATGGCCCTTTTGCCAACGAAGAACTGCTCGGTCGGGCATTCAAGGGTAGGCGCGACCAGATCGTGATCGCCACCAAATTCGGCTTGCGTATCGAGAACGGCAAGCAGATGGGCACCGGAAGAAATAGCCGGCCCGAGCATATCCGTGAAGTGGTGGATGGGTCCTTGCGCCGGCTTGGTACTGACCATATCGATCTGCTTTATCAGCACCGTATCGATCCGGCCGTGCCGATCGAGGACGTGGCCGGTACGGTAGGCGATCTGGTCAAGCTGGGCAAGGTGCGCTATTTCGGCCTGTCCGAGGCCGGTGCAGCCAACATCCGCCGGGCCCATGCGGTCTTCCCGGTTTCCGCACTGCAGAGCGAATATTCGTTATGGGAGCGAAATCTGGAGCCCGAGGTGATCCCGGTTTTGCGCGAACTGGGCATTGGCCTCGTGCCTTTTTCTCCGCTTGGCCGGGGTTTCCTAGCCGGCAACGTCAAGCGTGCCGAAGACTATCCGGACAATGATTTTCGACGCAACGATCCGCGCTATCAGGGCGAGAATTATGACGCCAATGTGCAAGCGGCACAGGTCGTACGCGATATTGCCGCAATCAAACAGGCGAAACCCGGGCAGATTGCGCTGGCCTGGTTGCTGCACAAGGGTGTGGACATCGTACCGATACCCGGCACCAAACGGCGTCAATATCTTGAAGAGAATGTGGCTGCCGCAGTGATCGAGATTGATCAGGCGCAAATGCAGCTGCTCGATGCCGCTCTGACGCCGGAAAAGGTTTCGGGGCTTCGTTACTCGGCTGCGGGGATGTCGATGATTGATCGCTGAACACAAGCTCATCGCGGCTGATCAATTTACCATCCTGAGCGAATGACCTTCTCCGCCCAGAACAACGCGGTAATGGTCTTGGCATCGGTGATTTCGCCGTTGCGTATGGCCAGCAAAGCATCGTTCAGGCTCAAGTCAAGCACATCGAGAAATTCACCATGATCGAGTCGTTGCCCAGATTCCCGCAGCAGGCCGCGGGCCAGGAATATCTCGATACGCTCGCTGGAATAGCCGATACACGGGTGCATCACACCCAGATAGCGCCACTCGCTGGCACTGTATCCCGTTTCCTCGAGCAATTCCCTCTTCCCGGTATTGAGAATATCTTCGCCCGGATCGATCTTGCCGGCGGGCAATTCAAGAAATGCTTTGCCCAGCGGATAACGGAACTGCCGTTCGAAGATCAGTTCACCGTTGTCGAGCACCGGAATGATGACTACCGCACCCTGATGTATGACGTACTCGCGCGTGCTTTCGTGTCCATCGGGCAAGCGTACGCGGTCAAGACGCACTTCAAGCAGTTTCCCGCGATATACCGGCGTGCTTTCGATCTGCGTCTCTTGCAGGTGTCCATGATCATCGTGCTGTTGTTTATTCATCTGAGCCTCTAATGAAAACGCCCCGGCCAGCGGGGCGTTGATCGCTTACCGATTGTTGATCACAGGGAGCGCAGCAAGGAGAGCGCACAGAGTGACATCAGGGTCTGCGGGAAAACCCCGAGCAAGGCCACAGCCAATCCATTGGCTGACATCAGAATTTTTACGTCCATCGGGGCTTCAATCCGCGAGGTATGGACCGGCGGATCGAAATACATGACCTTGACCACACGCAGATAATAATACGCACCGACCAGCGAGAAGAAAACTGCTGCGATGGCCAGCCACAGATAACCGGCGGCAACGACCGCCTGAAGCACCGAGAACTTGGCAAAGAAGCCGACGAAGAAGGGTATTCCGGCCAGCGAGAACATCATCATCATCATCATGGCGGCAAACCACGGACTGCGCTTGTTCAGCCCGGCGAAGTCACTGATCTCGTCGGACTCGAAACCGGCCCGGGCCAGCAGCATGATCATGCCGAAAGTACCCGCACTGGTCAGCACATAGGTAAGAATGTAGAACATCGACGAACTGTAGGCATTTAGGGCGTAGCGCGCATCTCCCCCGACAACGCCGGTAACCATGCCAAGCAACATGAAGCCCATGTGCGATATGGCTGAATAAGCCAGCATGCGCTTGAGATTGGTTTGTGCGATGGCGGCAAAATTACCCACCGCCATAGACAACACCGACAGAATCAGCAACATCAACTGCCAGTCCTGCGAGGCTACAAGCAGGCCGTTGACCAGCAGGCGCATGACAATGGCAAAGGCGGCCAGCTTGGGCGCACTGGCGATGAACAGCGTAACGGCGGTCGGTGCGCCATGATAAACGTCGGGAATCCACATGTGGAAGGGGACAACGCCCAGTTTGAAGGCAATGCCCGAAACCAGGAAGACAAGCCCGAAACCAAGGATGGTTCTGTTGGCCTGACCGGAAAACAGGCGTTCGGCAAGACCCGAAATTTCAAGAGTGCCGGTGGCTCCGTAGATCATCGACATGCCGTAGAGCAGCAAACCCGAAGCCAGTGCGCCAAGAACGAAATACTTCATCGCCGCCTCGGTCGCTGAAACCGAATCACGATTCAAGGCCACCATGGCGTAGAGCGACAATGACAACAACTCGATACCGATGTAGATCGTCAGGAAATGATTTGCGGAAATCATCACCATCATGCCCAGCGTGGCAAACAGGGTCAGCGTGTAATACTCGCCCCTTGCCATCTGCGGACGATCAAGAACATAGCCGCGCGAATAGAACAGCACCACCATCACGGTGATGTAGAGGAAGACCTTCAGCAGGTCGCCCATCAGATCGCCGACGTACATGCCGCTGAAGGTATAAACGATCTGTCCGGTAGTCATCAGAATCGTGACCACGGTCGCCCCGACCAGCGTCAACTGGGTAAGAACGTAGGTCACCGTGCGCCTCTTGTCCTTGACGAACAGATCAACGATCAGGATCAGGCAGGCCATCGCCAGCATGAAAATCTCCGCACTGGCAAGGCGCAGATCGGGCGGAACAAATTGCATTTCGGCAAGCGTCATAGCGGATACCAATTATAGGATCTTGCTTACGGCGATGTGACGCAACAACTCATTGACCGAGCTGTGCATGACTTCAGTGAAAGGCTGCGGGTAGAGCCCCATGCCCAGCGCACCAAGGGCGAGCAGGGTCAGGACCAGGAATTCGCGCATGTTGATATCGGTCAGTTCGGCCACATGATGATTGGCAACTGCCCCGAATACCACACGCTTGTACATCCACAGCGTGTAGGCCGCACCAACGATCATGGTCGAGGCCGCAGCGAAGGCCACCCAGAAGTTGAATTTGACCGCCGCCAGAATGACCATGAACTCGCCGACGAAGCCGGAGGTTGCCGGCAGGCCGGCATTGGCCATGGCAAAGAGCATGAAGAAGGCGGCGAACTTGGGCATGGTATTGACCACGCCGCCATAATCGACAATCAGGCGCGAATGTACGCGGTCATACATGACGCCGATGCAATAGAACATCGCACCGGCAATGAATCCGTGTGACACCATCTGCACCAGCGCACCTTCCATACCGAGCGCACTGAACATGAAGAAGCCGAGTGTGACAAAGCCCATATGGGCAATCGACGAATAAGCCACCAGCTTTTTCATGTCTTCCTGAACCAGCGCCACCAGTCCGATATAAACGATGGCGATCAGCGACAGGGCGATGATGAAGCCGGACAATTCGTGCGACGCATCTGGGGTGATCGGCAGCGAAAAGCGCAGGAAACCATAGGCACCCAGTTTCAGTGCAATGGCCGCTAGGACGATGGACCCCCCGGTTGGCGCCTCGACGTGGGCATCTGGCAGCCAGGTATGCACCGGCCACATCGGCACCTTGACGGCGAAGGCAACAAGAAAGGCCAGGAAGATCCACATCTGCGGAACCATGGCGATCGGCATCTTATGCCAGTCAAGAATCGAGAAACTGCCGCCCGACTGAATAAACAGATAGATCAGCGAAATCAGGAACAGTAGGGAACCCATCAGGGTAAACAGGAAAAACTTGAACGCCGCATAGACGCGGTTCGGTCCGCCCCAGACGCCGATGATCAGATAGAGCGGTATCAGCGAAGCTTCAAAGAATACGTAGAACAGCATGCCGTCGAGCGAGGCGAAAATACCGTTCAACAGACCCGACATGATCAGGAAGCCGGCATTGTACTGGGCCACCTTGTTGTCGATGACCTGCCATCCGGCCAGCACGACAATGACCGTGATGAAACTGTTGAGCATCACGAACAGCATCGAGATGCCATCAACGCCCAGATGGTAATTGATGTTGAAACGCGGAATCCACGGCGCAAGCTCGACGAACTGCATCGCCGGAGTCGTCATGTCAAAGCCGGTATAGAGCGGGACGGTGACCAGCAAGCCGGCAACTGCGCCAAACAGGGCGAGCATTCGGGCCAAGGGCGCATTGCGATCCGATCCGGTCAACAGCACGACAAGGCCGGCAAAAATCGGAACCCAGATGGCGAGTGAGAGAAGCGGTGTACCTGACATATCGTTCCCAGTCTCTTTATTCGGTTCAGGCGCGCAGGAGCCAGAAGGAAAGCAGTGCGCAAACGCCAAAAATCATCGTGAAGGCGTAGTGGTAAATGTGTCCCGACTGGAAGAAGCGGGCCATCAACGAGACCCAGCCGACCAGACGTACGGAACCGCCGACGATGAAGCCGTCGATCACGCCAACGTCTCCGCCCTTCCACAGTCCTCTGCCCAGCAAGCGTGCGCCACCGGCAAAGACGACCTCGTTGAACTTGTCGAAGTAGTACTTGTTTTCGAGCACGGTGTAGATCGGCAGACAAGCCACCTTGATCGCTGCCGGAATGGCGGGTCGTACCAGATAGAAGAACCACGACAGTACGACCCCGGCGATGGCCAGCCAGAACACCGGCGAACTGAGGGCATGGGCCGCCATGGCCAGGGCACCGTGGAATTCATGGGCCAGTTCTTCCATCACTGGATGCGCTTCGGCATTGATGAAAATGGAATCCTTGAAGAAACCGCCATAGAGCATCGGCTCGACGGTGAGGTAGCCGATAATCACCGAGGGAATGGCCAGCAGCACCAGCGGCAGGGTCACCACCCACGGCGTCTCGTGCGGCTTCTGACCCGGCGCAAGACCGTGATGGTGATCAGGCGAAACTTCTTCATCATCGTGGTCGCCATTGTGCACGTCGGCCCCATGCTCGTCGGTCTTGGCATGCACGGCGGCGTGGCCATGATCGTGGGCCTTGCCGAAGCGCTCCTCGCCATGGAACACCAGGAAATACATGCGGAACGAATAGAAGGCGGTGACAAATACGCCGGCCATGACTGAGAAATAGGCGAATCCGGAACCGGTAATGTGCGACAGCGCCACGGCCTCGATGATCGAATCCTTCGAGTAGAACCCGGCGAAGAACGGGGTTCCGATCAAGGCCAGCGAACCGATCAGCGAAGTCAGCCAGGTCACCGGCATGTACTTGCGCAATCCGCCCATGTTGCGGATATCCTGCTCATGGTGCATGCCGATGATGACCGAACCTGCGCCCAGAAAGAGCAGCGCCTTGAAGAAGGCGTGCGTCATCAGATGGAAGATCGCTACCGAATAGGCCGAAGCACCGAGAGCAACGGTCATGTAACCCAACTGGGAAAGCGTCGAGTACGCTACCACGCGCTTGATATCGTTCTGGATGACACCAAGGAAACCCATGAACAGCGCGGTAATCGAACCAATGATGATGACGAAGGACAGCGCTGTATCGGAGAGTTCAAACAGCGGCGACATGCGTGCCACCAAGAAAATGCCGGCAGTGACCATGGTCGCCGCGTGGATCAGGGCGGAGATCGGAGTCGGGCCTTCCATCGAATCCGGCAGCCAGACATGTAGCGGAACCTGTGCCGATTTACCCATCGCGCCGATGAACAGCAGGATGCAAGTGGCACTCATCAGTGAAACCGTGCCGCCGGATCCGGAATAAAGCGTGATCGTGGCCTCGGCCAATGAAGGAGCATGCTCAAAAACGGTTTTGTAATCGAGTGTTCCGAAGTGCGCCAGAATCAGCCCGATGCCCAGGACGAAGCCGAAATCTCCGACACGATTGACCAGAAAGGCCTTCATGTTGGCAAAGGTCGCCGTCGGGCGGGTATACCAGAAACCGATCAGCAGGTAGGAAACCAGGCCCACGGCTTCCCAGCCGAAGAACAACTGCATGAAGTTGTTGCTCATCACCAGCATCATCATCGAGAAGGTGAACAGGGCAATGTAGCTGAAGAAGCGGTTGTAACCCGGATCGTCGCGCATGTAACCGATGGTATAAATGTGCACCATCAGCGAAACGAAGTTAACCACCAGCATCATGGTGACCGTCAACTGATCGATCAGGAAGCCCACTTCAAAGACGTAATCACCGGAGCTCAGCCACTGATAGACCGGTCCGTTGAAGGTGTTGCCGGCAGCCACATCCTGGAAGATGACTAGCGACGCAACAAAAGCTATCGCTACCCCCGAGATGGCGGCGGTATGGGCCACCCAGCGCGGAATCACGAGGCACAAAAGACCGGCAATGGCCGCCCCGAGGAGAGGTGCCAGGGGAACCAGCAGGTAGATATTTTGCATTTCCATGTTCAACCCTTCAGGCTGTCCAGATCATCCACATGGATGCTCTTCAGGTTACGGAACAGCACGACGAGAATCGCCAGACCAATAGCCGACTCAGCCGCGGCAACGGTCAAAATGAAGAAGACGAAAATCTGTCCGGCCAGATCCTGCATGTAATGCGAGAAGGCAATGAAATTCAGATTCACCGCCAGCAACATCAATTCGATCGACATCAGGATGATAATCAGATTCTTCCGGTTAAGGAAAATACCGACAATGCTGATGGCGAACAGTATCGCGCCTAATATCAAATAATGGGACAGTGTTAGCAAGGTGCCTCCCTGGTTCCTTCTGCAAGTGGTGGTGCCAGGCACCGCCACATCGTATTCCTGACTCTCAAACGCTCAAGCCTTCGTTATCTTTGCTGCTGCCCGGATTTCAGTCCCGCTTCTCGGCGGTCATTTTCAGTACGCGAACGCGATCCTTCGCTTTCACGAAAACCTGCTCCGCCGGACTCACCGACTTGCTCTTTCGCTTGCCACGCAGGGTCAGCGCCACGGCCGCAACAATGCCGACCAGCAGAACGACCGAAGCCAGTTCGAACGGATAGACGTACTCGGTAAACATCAGCCGGCCAACGGCCTGCACATTGCTGTAGGTGGCCTCTGCCTGCGGCACGTCATTCTCGACCCGGTCGAGATAGCTGACCCAGAGCACCAGACTCATTTCGGCCACCATCAGTAGCGCGACAATCGCACCCAGCGGCAGATAGCTCCAGAACCCTTCGCGCAGGCGATCAAGGTTGATATCGAGCAACATGACAACGAACAGGAAGAGCACCATCACGGCGCCAACATAGACGAGCACCAGTGCGATGGCCAGAAACTCGGCCTGCAACAGGACCCACACGCCGCTGGCACTGAAAAAAGCCAGAACGAGATGCAGGGCCGCATGAACCGGATTGCGCAGGGTCACCACACGCAGACTGGCATAAACCAGAATCGTGGCGAGAAAGTAAAAAACGAAGGTCTTGAATTCCATCGTATCAGCGCCTGTTAGCGGTATTTCGAGTCAAGCTCGCGGTCTTCGGCGATCTGTGCTTCATAGTGATCGCCATTGGCCAGCAACATGGGCTTGGTGTAATAGAGATCGCCACGCTTTTCGCCGTGGTATTCGAAAACACGGGTTTCGACAATCGCATCGACGGGACAGGCTTCTTCACAGAAGCCGCAGAAAATGCACTTGTTCAGATCGATGTCGTAACGTGTCGTACGGCGTGATTTTTGCCCGTTCGCATCTTCCCGTTCAGCCGATTCGATGACGATGGCCATCGCCGGACAGACCGCTTCACAAAGCTTGCAGGCGATGCAACGCTCCTCGCCGTTCGGGTAGCGGCGCAGGGCATGCAGCCCACGGAAACGGAAACTCTGCGGCGTTTTTTCTTCGGGATACTGGACCGTGATCTTGCGCGCGAACATGTAACGCCCGGTCACCGCCAGGCCCTTGAGCAGTTCCCTGAGCAGGAGGCTATTGAAAATCTCTTTCATCGAACCCATGTCTCGCCTCTCACTTCCAGATGTTCCAGGGCGACATCATCCAGCAGCCCACCACGGTCAGCCAGATCAGACAGATGGGGATGAATACCTTCCAGCCCAGCCGCATGACCTGATCGTAACGATAACGCGGGAAGGTGGCACGAACCCAGAAGAAAACTGTCACAACCGCCAGAATCTTGATGAACAACCACAGGATGCTGTCCGGCAGGAAACCCACCGGCGAGAGCCAGCCGCCGAGGAACAACAGGGCCACCAGCGTCGCCCCGAGCAGCATCGCCGAGTACTCGGCCAACTGGAAAACGGCAAAGCTCATCCCGGAGTATTCAACGTGGTAACCGACAATCTCGGACTCGCCTTCGGCCAGGTCGAACGGCGCACGGTTGCATTCGGCAAAGAGCGAAACCAGATAGACGACAAACATCGGCAGCAGGGACAGCCAGTTCCACGACAGGAACTTCAGCCCCATGTCGGCAAACAGACCCTGATCCTGGCCCTTGACGATGTCGATCAGACTCAGGCTGTTGGAGATCATCAACACGACGACCAGCGACAGGCCCATCGCCACTTCGTAGGAAATCATCTGCGCTGCCGAACGCATGCTGCCGAGGAAGGCATATTTGGAGTTGGATGACCAGCCGGCCAGGATGATGCCGTACACGCTGATCGAGGTCACCGCCATGACGAAGAGCAGGCCGGCATTGACGTTGGCGACAATCAGGAAATCGTTGAACGGGATCACGGCCCAGGCCAGCAGCGCCGGAGCAAAGGCAAAGACCGGCGCCAGCAGGAAAACGGCAGCGTCGGCCTTCTCCGGAATCACCACTTCCTTGAGCAGGACCTTGAGGCCGTCAGCCAGCGGCTGAATCAGTCCCCACGGACCGACGCGATTCGGGCCGATGCGCACCTGCATCCAGCCAATCACCTTGCGCTCGGCAAAGGTCGTGTAAGCCACGATCCCGAGCAGCGGGCCGATGATCAGCATGACCTTGATTACCGTCCAGACCACGGTCAGGATGTTCTGCCAGAGCACCGGACCAAAGAACCCCTGACCCAGTTGCATGGCCTGGTCAAGATACGGGATGAGAAAGCCCGGCAACAGTTGCTGCAGCGTCTCCACCATCATGCACGCTCCACGATAATCGTTCCGAACATGTCGCCCAGCGCTGCGGTCGAAGCATGAGCCGCCGACACCCGGACGCAGTCAGCCGGTACCGACTCGTCCAAACAGGCCGTCAGCAGGGCTTCACCCTGCCCCTGTTTGACATGCACCAGGGAACCATCGGCGACTCCGGCCTGCGCCAGCGTTGCGGCACACATGCGCGCCACCGGCACAGCCGCGTCATGCGTCTGCTGCAGAGCGGCGCCACGGCGCACCAGCGGATCGGCAAAATAGATCGGCACATCGGCAATACGCTGCAGGCCGCCAGCACCAGGTACCGGAGACAGCGCAACGCCGCTGATGGCATTATCCAGACCGGCGACGAAAGACATGCCCGGCGGAATGATTTCGTCGCGAACCTGCTCGCTGGAGTCGTAAGCAAAACCGGGGATATCCAGCACATTGCCGAGCACGCGCAGCACCTTCCATCCCGGACGCACATCGCCAGGCGGGCGGCAAACGCCGTTGAAGCCCTGTACCCGCCCTTCGCAGCTGATAAAAGTTCCCGAGGTTTCGCTAAAGGGAGCTATCGGCAGCAATACGTCGGCGTAATCCAGCGCCGCCTGATGCTTGAACGGAGTCAGCATGAGCACCAGATCCGCCTGCTTGAGTGCACAAATGGCCTGTTGCGGGTTGTAGCAGTCAAGTTCGGGTTCGACGCCGAGCAGCACATAGGCCTGGCGCGGCTGAGCGAACATTGCGTAGGCGTTGAGCGCCGTCGGCAGTGCCCCGGCAATATAGCCACCGACACTGTTGGCCGCTTCACCGATGAAGCCGAACGCGGCACCGGTAATCCGGGCCAGTTCACCGGCCAGGGCATGAAGCTGCGCGGCCTGTTCATTCTGCTCGGCAACATTGCCGAGGAAGATAGCGCGCTTCTCGCCCGACAAAAGGCTCTCGGCTATCGCCTGGCTTGTCGCGCACGGCTCGATCAATTCCAGACCGGCGGGAACAGCGACCTTCTTGAGTTGAGCCGCCGCTTTCACGACACCGGCCAGGGCGAGAGTCAGTCCGGCGGGAGAAACGCTAATCCGGGCATGCAGATTGATCAGCGAATCGTCGCCGCTGACCGAAAGCAGGCTGACCTTGCCCGATTTTTTGGCCAGTTGGCGCAGGCGCTGGGCGAACAGCGGGTGATCCTTGCGCAGGAAACTGCCAACCACCAATGCTGAATCAAGCTCCTTGATCTGCGCAAGCCTGAGGCCCAGCCATGGGGTACCGGCGAGTTTGCCGTCGGCCGAGAAATCACGTCGGCGCGGACGAAAATCAACACTGCCCGAACCCAGTCCACGCGTCAGTTTCTGCAGCAGATGCAGCTCTTCAAGCGTGGATTGCGGCGATGCCAGCGCGGCAATCGATTCACCGCCGTGCGTCCTAGCAATATCCTTCAGGGCATGCCCAACGTAATCGAGCGCGACATTCCAGTCGACCTCGCGCAAGGCACCATCGACGCGGATCATCGGCTTCTGCAAACGCTCCTCGGAATTCAGGCCCTGGTAGGAGAACCGATCCTTGTCGGATATCCAGCACTCGTTGATCTCTTCGTTCTCGCGCGGCAGGATGCGCATGACACGGTTGTTCTTGACCTGCACGGTCAGGTTCGTTCCCAGACTATCGTGCGGGCTGACCGACTTGCGGCGCGACAATTCCCAACTGCGCGCCGAGTAGCGGAAAGGTTTCGAGGTGAGCGCGCCAACCGGGCACAGGTCGATCATGTTGCCCGACAGTTCGGAATCAACCGTACGGCCGACAAAGGTCTGGATCTCGGAATGCATGTTTCGGTTGGCCATGCCGAGTTCCATCACGCCGGCGATTTCCTGACCAAAACGGACACAACGCGTACAGTGGATGCAACGCGACATTTCCTGCATCGACACCAGTGGACCCACATCCTTCTGAAAGACTACGCGCTTGGCTTCCTGATAACGCGAAGTGCTGCCGCCATAGCCAACCGAAAGATCCTGCAACTGGCACTCGCCGCCCTGATCGCAGATCGGGCAATCGAGCGGGTGGTTGATCAGCAGGAACTCCATCACGCCCTTCTGGGCGTTGAC
>JAIFKU010000072.1 GCA_020049495.1 Accumulibacter sp. | reverse complement strand
CTCTGGCGCTGTGGGGCTATCAGCGCGGTGATCCCGGCTGGTCGCATGCCGTGCAAGGGGCGATCCTGCACAATCCGGCGGGGCGGGGTGGCGCCTGGCTGGCTGATTTGCTGCTCTATGTCTTCGGCCTTTCGGCCTGGTGGTGGATTGTTTTCCTGATGGCTCTTGTCTGGTGGGGTTATCGACGGCTGGACGGTCTGCGACCCTTCGATCGGCGTCCTCTTTACATTGCCTTGGCCGGTTTCATCATCCTGATCGTGGCTAGTTGCGGGCTCGAAGCCCTGCGTTTCTATTCCCTGAAGGTGCAACTGCCGCTCGATCATGGTGCCGGTGGCCTGCTGGGTATCGAGATCAGCAAGCTTGCCGTACGTTATCTTGGCTATACCGGCGCGACGCTGACCCTGCTGGCGGCCCTGGCTCTTGGCTGGAGCGTGTTTTCGGGAATGTCGTGGCTGTCTGCAGCGGAACGTCTGGGCGCATTGCTTGAATTTTTTTACGCCACGCTGCGTGAGCTGATCGATCGCTGGCAGGACCGGCGGATCGGTCGCGAGGTGGCACGCGAACGCGACGCGGTGGTCGAGGATGAGAAAAAGCGAGTGGAAACGCACGAACCGATTTTCATCGAGACGCCGGAAGCGGTGGCGCCACGCTCGGTCAAGGTCGAGAAACGCATCGAGCGCGAGCGTCAGGTACCGCTTTTCCCCGAGGCCGTCGTCGGCGGTCTGCTGCCGCCGCTGCACCTGCTCGAACCGGCGGCGCCGCAGACCGATCGGGTCAGCCCCGAGAGCCTCGAATATACCTCGCGCCTGATCGAGCGCAAGCTCGCCGACTTTGGCGTTCAGGCCAGGGTCCTGGCGGCGTATCCGGGCCCGGTCATCACGCGCTACGAAATCGAACCGGCGGTCGGCGTCAAGGGTTCCCAGATCGTCAACCTGGCCAAGGATCTGGCGCGTGCGCTGTCGATGGTGTCGGTACGGGTGGTCGAGACGGTACCCGGAAAATCATGCATGGCGCTGGAACTGCCAAACGCCAAGCGGCAGATCGTGCGCTTGTCGGAGATCATTTCGAGCAGCGCCTATCACGATATGAGCTCGCCGCTGGCGATGACGCTCGGCAAGGATATCGGCGGCCATCCGGTGGTCGTCGATCTGGCCAAGATGCCGCACCTGCTGGTTGCCGGCACGACCGGTTCGGGCAAGTCGGTTGGTATCAACGCGATGATTCTCTCGCTGCTCTACAAGTCCGAGCCGGACAAGGTACGGCTGATCCTGGTTGATCCGAAAATGCTTGAACTGTCGATCTACGAAGGCATCCCGCATCTGCTGGCGCCGGTGGTGGTGGACATGAAGCATGCCGCCAACGCACTGAGCTGGTGCGTCGGCGAAATGGAACGGCGCTACAAGCTGATGTCGGCACTGGGCGTGCGCAATATCGCCGGTCTCAATCACCGCATCAGGGACGCCGAGAAGGTCGGAATGAAGCTGCCGAACCCGCTGTCGCTGACGCCGGAAGCGCCCGAACCGCTGATCGCCATGGCCAATATCGTGGTGGTTATCGACGAACTGGCGGATCTGATGATGGTCGCCGGCAAGAAGGTCGAGCAACTCATCGCCCGGCTTGCCCAGAAGGCGCGTGCGGCGGGCATCCACCTGATCCTGGCGACGCAGCGGCCGTCGGTCGATGTGATTACCGGCCTGATCAAGGCCAACATCCCGACGCGCATGTCCTTCCAGGTGTCATCAAAGATAGATTCGCGCACCATCCTCGACCAGATGGGTGCCGAGGCCTTGCTCGGTCAGGGGGACATGCTCTTTCTTGCGCCGGGGACCGGTTACCCGACCCGGGTGCATGGTGCTTTTGTCGCCGACGAGGAAGTGCATCACGTGGTCGATTACCTGAAGCGGGCCGGCGCGCCGGACTACGTTGAAGGGATCTTGAGCGGCGCCGGTCTCGATGACGAAGGCGAGGGCGCTAACGGGGAGGGTGAGGACGCTGGCGATGCCGAGTCCGATCCCTTGTACGATCAGGCCGTCGAAATCGTTCTCAAGAACCGTCGCGCCTCGATCTCGCTGGTGCAGCGGCATCTGCGCATCGGTTACAACCGCTCGGCGCGTCTGATCGAAGCGATGGAGAAGGCCGGTCTGGTATCGGCCATGGATGGGCGGGGTGGCCGCGAGGTTATCGCGCGCAGGGAAGAAAACTGATGCGCAATTTTATTTTTTCTGTGTTCTGTCTGGCGGCTGTTCAAGTGGCAAACGCCGGCGCAATCGACAAGCTGCACCGCTTTCTTGAATCGACGAAGACCATGCGCGCTGATTTTGCGCAGATTGTTGTCGCCAAGAACGGGAAAAGGCCGCAACAGTCAAGCGGCGTGATGATGTTCTCGCGCCCCGGAAAGTTCCGCTGGCAGATCGAGCGACCCTACAGCCAGTTGCTGGTCGGCGACGGCATGAAAGTCTGGATCTACGATCCGGACCTGCGGCAGGTCACGGTGAAGACGGTTGGGACAGCCCTTGGCGGCACCCCGGCGGCGCTGCTCGCGGGTGACAATACGCTGGAAAAGAATTTCACCCTGCGCGAAGCGGGCGAGCGCGAGGGCATGGAATGGCTCGAAGCCATCCCGAAATCGCAGGACAGCGGTTTCGAAAAGTTGCTGCTGGGCTTTGCCGGCAACGATCTGAAGGCCATGGAACTGTTTGACAACTTCGGGCAGACCACCTCGCTGTACTTTTCGCATCTCGAACGCAATCCGTCGCTTGCAGCTTCGCTGTTCCGTTTTACGCCGCCCGCCGGAGCCGATGTCATCGGTGAATGATCTTTTCCCTCAATCGCATCCGGTGCCACTGGCCGAGGCGCTGAGGCCGGCAACGCTGGACGAGGTGATTGGCCAGCAACACCTGCTCGGTGCCGGCAAGCCGCTGCGCCTGGCTTTTGAAGCGCGCAAGCTGCACTCGCTGATTCTCTGGGGCCCGCCCGGTGTCGGCAAAACGACACTGGCGCGCCTGATGGCCGATGCCTTCGATGCCGAATTCATGGCCCTTTCGGCGGTATTCTCCGGCGTCAAGGATATCCGCGAAGCCGTTGTGCGCGCCGAGGCAACCCGGGCGCAGCATGGCCGGCCGACTATCCTTTTTGTCGATGAAGTCCATCGCTTCAACAAGGCGCAGCAGGATGCCTTTCTGCCCTACGTCGAAAGCGGGCTGCTGACTCTGGTTGGAGCAACGACCGAGAACCCCTCGTTTGAAGTGATCTCCGCCCTGCTTTCCCGGGCCTCGGTTTATGTGCTCAATCCCTTGTCGGACGACGAAATGGGCCTGCTGTTCGAGCGCGCCTGCCGGAAGGCGCTGCAAGGCCTGAGCTTTGATGACGATGCCCGGTCGCGGCTGATTGGTCTGGCCGACGGCGATGCACGTCGTCTGATCAACCTTCTTGAACAGACGCGCACGGCAGCGGCAACCGCCGGGCTTTCGCGCATCGACGGAGCCTTCATCGACAATACCCTGGCGCAGAGCCTGCGCCGCTTCGACAAGGGTGGTGACGCCTTCTACGACCAGATCTCGGCGCTGCACAAATCAGTGCGCGGTTCCAACCCGGATGCCGCGCTCTACTGGTTCTGCCGCATGCTCGACGGCGGCGCCGATCCGCGCTATCTGGCCCGGCGCATCGTGCGCATGGCCTGGGAGGACATCGGTCTGGCCGATCCGCGCGGGGCACAGATCGCCGGCGAAGCGGCAGCAACCTACGAACGCCTCGGCTCGCCCGAGGGCGAACTGGCGCTGGCCGAAGCCGTGCTTTATCTGGCCATGGCGGCCAAATCGAATGCCGCCTACGTCGCGTATAATGCAGCGCGGGGTTTCATTGCCAAAGACGGCTCGCGACCGGTTCCGCTGCATCTGCGCAATGCGCCGACGCGCCTGATGAAGGACCTCGATTTCGGCAAGGATTACCGCTATGCGCATGATGAAAGCGGAGCGTATGCGGCGGGTGAGGACTACTTTCCGGAGGGCATGCCGCCCGTTGAATGGTATCGGCCGGTCGAGCGCGGGCTGGAAATAAAGATTGGCGAGAAACTCGCGCAGTTGCGCGAACAGGATCGTGCTGCACAGAAAACCACAAAGAATTCAAAAGACTCAGAGGATTGACCATGCTTGATATTCAACTGTTGCGCAACAGCATTGACGCCGTTTGCAAAAGACTGGCCACGCGGGGTTATACGCTCGATAGCGCGGCCTTCCAGAAACTCGAAGCCGAACGCAAGACCCTGCAGACGCGCACGCAGGATCTGCAGGCCAGCCGCAACAGCCTGTCCAAGCAGATCGGCATGCTCAAGGGCAAGGGCCAGGATGCTTCGGCGGAGATGGCCGAAGTGGCCGCGCTGAAGAATGAACTCGAGGCCAATGAAGTGCGTCTCGGCGAACTGCTCAAGGAATTCGACGCCTTCGTGGCAACCATTCCCAATCTGCCGCAGGACAGCGTGCCAGTCGGTAAATCGGAAGTCGATAACGTCGAGATCAGTCGCTGGGGAACGCCGCGCCGTTTTGATTTTGCCGTCAAGGATCATGTGGATCTGGGCGAGGCGCTCGGGCAGCTCGATTTCGCTACTGCGGCCAAGATTGCCGGGGCACGTTTCTCGCTGATGAAAGGACCGCTCGCCCGCCTGCATCGCGCCATTGCCCAGTTCATGCTCGATGTGCATACCGAAGAACACGGCTATACCGAAGTCTATGCGCCTTATCTCGTCAATGCCGCAAGCATGACGGGAACCGGGCAGTTGCCGAAATTCGAGGCCGATCTGTTCAAGATCCTGCGTCCCGACGCCGAGCCGCTGTACCTGATCCCGACCGCCGAAGTGCCGGTGACCAATATCGTGCGCGACGAAATCCTGGCGCAGGATGCCTTGCCGCTCAAACTGGTCTGCCATACGCCGTGCTTCCGCTCGGAGGCCGGTTCCTACGGCAAGGACACGCGCGGCATGATTCGCCAGCATCAGTTCGACAAGGTGGAACTGGTGCAGATTGTCGCCGCCGAAAAATCCAACGCGGCGCACGAGGAATTGACACGCCATGCCGAAGTCATTCTCGAGAAACTAAAGCTGCCCTACCGTCGCGTTGCCCTGTGCACCGGCGATATGGGCTTCTCGTCGGCCAAGACCTACGATCTGGAAGTCTGGTTGCCGGCGCAGAACACCTATCGCGAGATTTCCTCCTGCTCCAACTTCGAGGCTTTCCAGGCGCGGCGCATGCAGGCGCGCTGGCGCAATGAAAAGAACAAGACGGAACTGGTGCATACCCTCAACGGCTCGGGTCTGGCCGTCGGTCGCACGCTGGTCGCCATTATGGAGAATAATCAGCGCACCGACGGCAGCATAACGATTCCCGAGGTCTTGCGTTCGTACATGGGTGGTTCGGAGGTCATTGCTGCGTCGCGCTGATTGTTTCGGCGCAGGCTAACCGCGCGAAGCGCGAGTTAAGCCGCGCAGCGGCGGCCGGAGGCAAAACGTTCCAGCGCGCTGACGGCAGCATAACGATCCCTGAGGTATTACGTTCGTACATGGGTGGTTCGGAGGTCATTGCTGCGTCGCGCTGATTGTTTCGGCGCAGGCTAACCGCGCGAAGCGCGAGTTAAGCAAATGCTGAAGTATTCCAAATCCGTCATTCCGGCGAAAGCCGAAAGCCGGAATCCGACCGAAGGAAATGTGCCCCGCAGGAAATATCCTTGGGGTACAGAGCCAGAATAATCAACGAACTGGGCCCCGGCACCCCAAGGGCACTTGAGCCCAAGGCCCCGTTGCCTTCGGGGCGCTTTCGCCGGGGTGACGAATCAATCATCCTTTCCCTAAATCATTGGGAGAAAACATGGACAGAAGAAAATTCCTTGCCTGCTGTGCCGCTACCGGCTTGTCTTCCACCTTTTGCGCTCCGGCCTTCGGCAATGCCCCGGATGATGCTTTAGCCGATCAAATGAAGAAAACAAGGGGCTTCCTGATTGCCGATGCGCACGCCCATCCGTATCAACTGCATGGCAGCCGGTCGTACGATTCGTCTGCGCCGACGATAGCGATGATGAAGTCGCAGGGCATGGCGCTGTGTTCATTTTCTGCAGTGGGTGACATGACTTTCTACCGCGGCCGCTCCGGATCGCCGTTCGGCGACACGCAAAACCAGTTGCGGCAGGTCAGGCGCCTGGAGGAAAAAGGCGAGTTGCGACTGGTCCTGAGCTCCGCCGATGTGCAGTCGCTTTCCATCTCGCCCGCCGTCACCGGAGGCCTGATGGCCATCGAAGGGGGCGATGCGCTGGAAGGCAAACTGTCCAAGCTCGATGCTTTCCATCAGGAAGGCGTGCGCCTGATGACGCTCGTCCATGATCGCGACAACGAGATCGGCTACAACCAGCGATCGGGCACGGATGGTTCCCTGACTCCGTTCGGGATTCAGGTCATCGAGAGGATGAGCACGCTGGGCATGGTCGTCGATGTGGCCCATGCGAAAAGCGCTACCCTGAAAGGACTCGCCGAGGTTTGCGCCACGCCGCTGGTCGATTCGCATACCAGCCCGTTTCATCCCGGCGCAGAGGGCTCCGAGCCTCGCCGCTTGCGGACTTGGCCGGAAATGGAGCTGGTTGCCCGGAGCGGGGGTGTTGTCTGCACCTGGCCAATGGCCTATTCCGGGAAGAATTCGGAACGAACAACGCTCGGGCACTGGGCCGAAGAAATTGTGCGCATGAAGGCCCGTCTGGGTATCGAGCATTGCGGCCTGGGTACCGATGGCGGTGGCGGGCTGCCCCGCCTCATCACCGGCTGGGAATCCATCGCCTCGCTACCCGAACTGATTGCCGCCCTGCGCCAAGTCGCTTTGAGCGAGGACGACATCGCCGCCTTTGTCGGTGGAAACTTTCTGCGTGTCCTTGGCAAGTGTATGGCGTGAGATTTTTCTGCTGCCGGTTCAAGGTCGTTTCAAAGGGGTAGCCGTAAGGCGGCAGGTAAGAGACAATCCAGAGAAATGCTGAAATATTCGTCATCCCCGCGTAGGCGGGGATCCAGAATGTTCATTTAACTGGGTTCCTGCCTACGCGGGAACGACGGAAACGAATATTTCAGCGTGTACATAGTGGTTTTCAGGATCAATTGAACGCTCATGCCGGATTTTCCCTGCCTTTCCTGCGGCGCCTGTTGCGCTGCGTTTCGTGTGGATTTCCACTGTTCCGATCTGGCGACGGCGGAGCATCCGGGCGTGCCGCTAAAACTGACTGTGCCGTTGACAGCCACGCTGGTGCGCATGCGCGGCACCGACGACGCGCCGCCACGCTGTATCGCCCTGGAGGGCCGGATCGGGCAAGAGGTTCGCTGTGCGATTTACGCAGAGCGTCCCGGCCCGTGCCGCGATTTTGCGCCCTATGCACCGCTCGGTATTGGCGATGACGCCTGTGACCGCGCCAGACGGCGTCATGGTCTATCCCCTTTGGCGCTCTGAAAGGTTTTTCATGCTGATTACGCTCGCAGTCCGTGGTGAGTTCATCCAACTCGACCAGTTGCTCAAGACTACCGGATTGTGTCATTCGGGGGGTTTTGCACACGCCGAGATCGAGGCCGGCAGGGTGGTCGTTGACGGGGTCGTCGAGAGCCGCAAGCGCGCCAAGCTGCGCCCCGGCCAGCGGGTGAGCTATGGCGATGAAACCGTTGAACTCGTTGCCGAATCCGTTTCCTGAACCGAAAATTGCTTTGGCAGTCAAAATCTCCATGAGTTGGCTTCACAACAGGGCGTTTATCTTATAACATATATAAGAGTTGTTCCGGCAGTGCCCTGCAGATAAGCCGAAAGGCCGGCAATGCGGGGTCTGGCCATTCGCACTCACGGTACTGTTGCTTGATGGCCTTGCCGTAAAATGGTTTATCAAGTGTCTTGCGCTTTGTTTTTTTGCCACTGTGCATTCTTTGAGAAAGGACATCCTCATGCTGGAATCCTACCGTTCCCACGTCGCCGAGCGCGCCGCGCTTGGCATCCCGCCACTGCCGCTGACTGCAAAGCAGACCGGGGAGCTGATTGCCCTGCTGAAAAATCCGCCAAAGGGCGAAGAGCAGGCATTGGTTGAGCTGATCACCTACCGTGTTCCCGCTGGTGTGGATGACGCCGCCAAGGCCAAGGCCGAATTTCTCGCCAAGGTGGCCAGCGGGGAAGAATCCTGCGCGCTGATCTCCAGGTACAAGGCTGCGGAACTGCTCGGTACCATGCTCGGTGGTTTCAACGTCAAACCGCTGATCGACGTGCTCGGCGATGCAGTCGTCGGCCCCGTTGCCGCCGAAGCGCTGAAAAAAACTTTACTGGTGTTCGACTTTTTCCATGACGTCAAGGAACTCGCCGATAAGGGAAGCAACGTCGCTGCGGCCAACGCCAAGTCCGTGCTGCAATCCTGGGCCGATGCCGAATGGTTTACCTGCCGCCCCGAAGTGCCGGCGACCCAGAAAGTCACCGTCCTCAAAGTCAGCGGCGAGACCAATACCGACGACCTGTCGCCCGCACCGGATGCCACGACGCGTCCCGACATTCCGCTGCACGCGCTGGCCATGCTCAAGAACCCGCGTCCAGGTATCGAAGCCGACAAGCCGGGCGAACGCGGCCCGATCAAGCAGATCGCCGCGCTGACGGCCAAAGGCAACCAGATTGCCTACGTCGGCGACGTGGTCGGTACCGGTTCCTCGCGCAAATCGGCGGCCAACTCGGTGCTGTGGTTCACTGGTCAGGACATTCCCTTCGTGCCGAACAAGCGTTTCGGTGGCGTCTGCCTGGGTTCCAAGATCGCCCCGATCTTCTACAACACGCTGGAAGATGCCGGTGCGCTGCCGATCGAAATCGACGTCAGCCAGATGGAAATGGGCGACGAGATCGAGCTTAACATCGATTTTTCAACGACCAAAGTGACCGCGCTCAAAAATGGCAAACTGATCGCCGAATCGCAACTGAAAACGCCGGTGGTGCTGGATGAAGTGCGCGCCGGTGGCCGTATCCCGCTGATTATCGGACGCGGCCTGACGGCGCGTGCCCGTGAAGCGATGGGCCTGCCCGCTTCAACCCTGTTCCGTCTGCCGCAAGAACCCACCGATACCGGCAAGGGTTATACCCTGGCCCAGAAGATGGTCGGTCGCGCCTGTGGCCTGCCAGAAGAAAATGGTAAACAGCGGGGCATCCGCCCCGAAACCTACTGTGAGCCGAGAATGACAACAGTCGGTTCGCAGGACACCACCGGACCGATGACGCGCGACGAACTGAAGGATCTGGCCTGTCTCGGCTTCTCGGCCGACATGGTGATGCAGTCGTTCTGTCATACCGCAGCCTATCCGAAGCTGGTCGACATCAAGACCCATCGCACCCTGCCGAGCTTCATCACCACGCGCGGCGGCGTTTCGCTGCGTCCCGGCGACGGTGTGATCCATAGCTGGCTCAACCGGCTGGCGCTGCCGGATACCGTTGGCACCGGTGGCGATTCGCATACCCGTTTCCCGATCGGCATTTCCTTCCCTGCCGGTTCCGGTCTGGTGGCCTTTGCTGCGGCTACCGGTGTCATGCCGCTGGACATGCCGGAATCGGTTCTGGTGCGCTTCAAGGGCACGATGCAGGACGGTATCACCCTGCGTGACCTGGTCAACGCCATTCCGCTCTACGCCATCAAGCAAGGCCTGATGACCGTGGCCAAGCAGGGCAAGAAGAACATTTTCTCCGGCCGCATCCTCGAAATCGAGGGCTTGCCCGATCTCAAGGTCGAGCAGGCTTTTGAACTCTCCGATGCTTCGGCTGAACGTTCGGCCGCCGCCTGTACCGTGCATCTGGACAAGGCGCCGGTGATCGAATACCTGCGTTCAAACATCACGCTGATGAAGTGGATGATCGCCAACGGTTATTCCGACGCCCGCGCCCTCGGTCGTCGCATCAAGGCCATGGCAGCGTGGATTGCCAACCCGCAACTGCTCAAGGCCGACCCCGATGCCGAATACGCCGCCGTGATCGAAATCGATCTGGCTGACATCAAGGAGCCGATTGTCGCCTGCCCGAACGACCCGGACGACGTGAGGTTTCTCTCTGAAGTTTCCGGCACCAGGATCGACGAAGTCTTCATCGGTTCGTGCATGACCAACATCGGCCACTTCCGCGCTGCCGGCAAAGTGCTTGAAGGCAAGTCGGACATTCCGACGCGCTTGTGGATCGCCCCGCCGACCAAGATGGACGCCATGATCCTCAACGAGGAAGGCTACTACGCCGTCCTCGGCAAGAGTGGCGCGCGCATGGAAATGCCCGGCTGCTCGCTGTGCATGGGCAATCAGGCGCAAGCCAGGAAGGGCAGCACGGCGATGTCGACCTCGACGCGCAACTTCCCGAATCGGCTGGGTATCGACACCCAGGTCTATCTCGGTTCCGCCGAACTGGCCGCGATGTGCGCGCTGATGGGAAAAATCCCGAGCGTCGCCGAATACATGGAGCAGATCAAGGCAGTGAACGCCAAGGCTGCCGATGTCTATCGCTACATGAATTTCGACCAGATCGCCGAGTTCAGGGAAGCGGCAGAGACGGTGACACTGTGAACGCTAGCCCGACTTGCCTCTCGGTCGGCGAATGGACCGAATTCACGAAGACGCTCTCCGCCGCCGACATCGCCGCCTTCGCCGAAATTAGCGGAGACCGTGATCCCGTCCATACCGATGAGGCCTACGCCAGCACCACGGCCTTTGGGCGCATCATCGCCCATGGGGCGCTGGTGATGGGTCTGCCCTCTGCGGCGACGGCCATGATGTCGAAGCGTTCAGTCGAGCGCGGGGCGCGCGGTACTCCTGTCTCGGCGGGTTATGACCGTGTGCGCTTCACCCGCCCGGTGTTCGCCGGAGACACCCTGACCGCACGCTACACGATCGAGTCGGTGGACGATGTGGCCGTGCGCACGCGGGCCCGCGTGGAGGTGCAAAATGGAAAGGGCGAGACCTGTCTCGTGGCCACCCATATCCTCGCCTGGGTTTCAATTGCGTAGGGCATGAATCGACTGCTGCATGAGCTTTGACCCGCTTGCCGAATTACTGGATATGGTGGAGACGGTGACGGTCTGAACTCTATCCTGTCTGAATGAAAAAGCCCTGGTCGATAACGGTCCGCGGCGTTTCCACCCCTTCCCTCTGCGACTGGCCGTTTTCAGATCTAGCCCTTTGGGCATCAGCAGGCGACCGAAATGAATTTGATCAAGGCGAATGAATCTTTCCTTTTCTCTGTTCTTGCGCTAATGTGTATCGGTACACAAGCCATTTGCACTACAAGTTCTACAAATTTCTGGAAGGGCTCTGTTCAACTCAGGAGCGATAAGCGGAGCAATGGCCCTCTGGTTTGGCACTGAATCCTTCAACATCCATTCAAGGAGAAGACATTGGGATCACTCATCGGTAAACGCGCACTCGTCACCGGCGCGGGACAGGGGATCGGCAAAGCGATTGCCGAAGGATTGCTCAAGGCCGGTTGCGACTTGGCAATTCATTATTATTCGGACGAAAAGGGCGCCCGCGAGGTCGCCGAATTTGCCCGGTCTATTGGCCGAAAAGCGCAGAGTTTCCAGGCCGACCTCACCGACGAAAACGCCGCGGTTGTACTGGTAAAGCAGGCGACTGACTTTCTTGGCGGACTCGATGTCCTGGTCAATAACGCCGGCGGACTGGTTGCGCGCAGAGTCCTTGGGCAGGTCGATCTGGCCTTCTGGCAGAAAGTCATCGATATCAACATGAGTTCGATGATGATCGTGACTCGCGAATCCGTGCCACATCTGGTCAAGGCCAACGGGGCTTCGATCATCAATGTCTCCTCATTGGCCGGAAGAAAAGGAGGGCATGGCGGATCGCTGGTCTATTCGACGACCAAGGGCGCGGTCCTGACCTTTACCCGGGCGCTGTCCGGCGAACTGGGTTCCCAGGGTATCCGGGTCAATGCGGTGGCTCCCGGCCTGATCCTCGGTACCAGTTTCCACAACACCCATACGAGCAAGGAATCCGCCGACGAGACGATCAGGGGAATTCCCCTGGCGCGGGCCGGTGATGTCGACGACATTGCTCGTCCGGTCGTTTTCCTCGCCTCGGAATATGATGGATTCATTACCGGTGCAACCCTTGACATCAACGGTGGCGTCTATTGCGCTTGAGTCACTCCACGGCCACGCTGCTGCCAGGACAACCAGGGTTGTGGCGAACTGACAGTCAATGAAAGGAAAGCCTCATGCTTAAATCAAAACTCCTGCACCCCGAGATTCTCCGGGTACTCGCCAGTTCAGGACACTTTTCGCAGGTACTGATTGCCGACGGTAACTACCCGTTCATCTCGCGCTCAGGACCCCGTGCCAGCACCGTGTACCTCAACCTGATGCCGGGAATCCCCAAAGCCACCGACGTCCTTGAAGCCCTGATGGACATGATTCCCATCCAGGAAGCGGCAATCATGCAAACGCCTAGTGGCGTGCAGGCGCCAATCCATGCCGAATTCCGCGCCATGCTTCCGCCTGGCCTGGAGATCAAATGTCTTGAGCGCTATGCCTTTTACGATGCGGCGTCTTCGCCGCTCACTTCGCTGGTTGTGGCGACGGCTGAAACGCGGCGATTCGCGAACCTGCTGCTGACCATCGGCGTCGTAAAGCTCGACCAGAGTGAGGCTTACTGATTCAGGTGCTCTGATCACTCTCCGGGGTCATAAGGCAATACCACGTTCTTCGACCGTGGTTCATTGACTGGTGCTAGAAGCTTGCGGTGCATGTAAAGCTCACGTGTTCTCCGCTTGCCGGATGTGGGAAGGCCAGGTATTGCGCATGCAGCAGCAGGCGGTCTGACTTGGCTTTTGTCGCGGGGTCGGCATAGAGCGAGTCGCCGAGAATGGGGTGGCCCAGGGCCTGCATGTGTACCCGCAGTTGATGCGTACGTCCGGTTTGTGGTGTGAGTTCGATACGTGAGCAGTGTCCGGCAGCATCGTAGCTCAGCACACGGTAGTCAGTGAGCGAGGGCTTGCCTGTTTCGAAGTCGACCTTGTGCAGCGGGCGGTTCGGCCAATCAACGATGAGTGGCAAGTCCACCTGGCCAGAGTCTTGTGCGAGCTTTCCATCGACAACGGCGATGTAACGCTTTTCCACCTGCCGGTTCTGGAACAGGATGCTCAGGCAACGATGCATTTCCTTGCCGCGAGCCATGACGAGCAGGCCGGAGGTGTCACAATCCAGACGATGCACGATCAGGGCATCAGGGTACTGGATCTGCACCCGTCTGATCAGGCAATCCTGTTTGTCTTCGCCGCGCCCGGGAACGGATAGCAGGCCGCTTGGCTTGTTGACAATCAGCAGCGTGTCATCGGCATGGTTCAGATCGAATCCGGGTCGTGGCAGTTTTGGATTGGTTGTAAATGGCATATAACGCTGACAGATTGTCTGAAAGAGGTCGGTAAATTGTGCACCAATGGCATGCTCTGTCTATTGTCTCGCGAATACAAGTTCAGCACATGCTTGATCAAATCATTTAAACTTTCGACCGTTGGTGGCTCTGGCCGATTCGGCGCATGCACGGCGCGCGAGAGGCCCGCCGAAACCTCAAGATTGAATTCCATGGATACTTTCCTGCACCACGTGGCTCTTGCCGCTCCGTTCTTTGCCCTGGTATTTGTCGGTTATGCCTTGATGCGGTTTTCCGGATGGCCGAAGACGATGTCGGAGAGTCTCTCGCAATTTGTCTTCTCGGTGGCGATCCCGGCAATGCTGTTTCGCCTGGTCAGCGATTATTCAAAACTGCCGCCTGTCGATGCACGCCTCATGATCGCTTTTTTCGGTGGTTGCCTGCTTGTTTTTGGCATAGGCCGGCTGATTGCGTGGAAGCTGTTCGCCCTGGACGGCGTGTCGCAGTCTGTATTCGCTCTGGGTGGCGTGTTTTCCAATTGCGTTCTGCTCGGATTGCCTCTGGCCAAAGTGACGCTTGGCGATGCGGCGATGCCGTCCGTCGCCCTGGTGATCGTATTCAACGCGCTGATCCTGTGGACCCTGGTGACCGTTTCCATCGAATGGGCTCTGCATGGCAGCTTCTCGGTGAAAGGATTTGCCAAGACCCTGCGCAGTGTGCTGACCAACCCGTGTGTCGCCAGCATCCTCGCCGGAGTATTGTATGGCTTGACGGGTTGGCCTCTACCGGCGGTCATTGAAGTGCCTCTGGGCATGGTCGGGCAGATCGCCTCACCGATGGCGATGATTGCTCTTGGCATGGGTCTGGCCGAGTATGGAGTGCGCGCGGATTGGAGAATCAGTTTTTCAATTTGTGCCATCAAACTGATCATACAGCCCCTGGTGGTGCTGGGCCTGTCCAGGCTGCTTGGATTGCCGGCCATGGAAACAAGTGTGGTGGTATTGCTTGCCTCGATGTCTATCGGAGCGAATGTCTATCTCATGTCGAGGTACTTCAAAGTCCTCGAAGGACCGATTGCCAGCAGTCTTGTATTGTCAACCGGGCTTGCCGCCCTGACGACCCCATTGGCCTTGACGCTGATCGATTTTGTCCTGCTGACGCCTTGATTATCCCACCATGAATTGGGGACTCGGCAATTGATGCGATACGGGGAGTCTTATCCAAAGATATTGAAATGATTCATGATCACCATATACATCGGTATTGTCACCAGGCTAATCAGTGTCGTGACCGAGGTCATGACCGCCGCGTATTTGTAATCGGCGTTGTATGACTTTGCAATAATTGCCGTTTGCGTCATGATGGGCATGGAGGCCTGAATGACGAACACCTGCTTCATCAATAATGGTAGCGGCATGAAGCGCAGGAGGACGACCAGGATAATTGGTGCCAGGATGAATCGCGCGGCGATCAGCGTTACGAGCGATTTGTCGAGACGAATGGATTTCCAGTCGACCGAATAGAGCACGATACCGATAAAGATCATCGAAAGGGGGGTTGTGGAATTTCCGACGGTCTGGCAAACGCTCAGAATGAGCGATGGCAGTCTGATTCCCGCCAGCACGCAGACGACGGCGAATAAAAAACAGGTCAGGGGAGGCGAGAAGACCCGTTTGAGGTTCTCCAGTGCGAAGATTCTGACCGAATTGTTATCCCCATCCCTGCTGATTCCATAGACGCCAATTGTCCAGAAGAGTACGGTATTGGCGATATAAAACAGCAGTACGTAGGGGATGCTCTTTTCACCGAACAGCATCAAATTGACCGGCACACCAATGAAAATCGTATTCGAGAGGGCGAACATCGAGTTGAAGGTTCCTCGCTGATTTTTCGGCAGGTGGATCAGTCGGGCTGTAAAGTACCCCAGCACGTAACAGATTCCCATCGACGCGAAAGGCACGGCAAGCCCCGGCGCCATCGACATCAGCGATTCGCTGCTGTAGTTCATCGAGATGTTGCTGATCATGTAGGCGGGAAGGGTCACGCCGATGACAAGTTTCGACAGCCCGGCCGAATTTACTTCGTCGAACCCCATCTTCCATGAAATAACAACGCCGATTCCAATCATCAGAAGAATCGACAGAACGCTTTGAATGATTGCCATTGTGATGTCTTAAGGATTTCTTTCCATTGCGCCATTTAGTCCGAATGAACATATGGAATTTGAGGTATGAAGCATACCTGACAAGCACATCGAATCATCCTTGATGTGAGCAAAGGCATTTATGAAGCGCCGGGCGATGATCAAGGGAAATCAACGATTTCTAGCTCATGGCAAGCCGTTTCCGCCGCACCTCCCGGTCG
Source organism: Accumulibacter sp. (assembly GCA_020049495.1). Classification (GTDB taxonomy): domain Bacteria; phylum Pseudomonadota; class Gammaproteobacteria; order Burkholderiales; family Rhodocyclaceae; genus Propionivibrio. The sequence continues at coordinate 49 of JAIFKU010000072.1, read as the reverse complement.
TTGACGAAGCGTTCGATGCCCAAGAGCAGCCATTCGGTCGACAGGTGCG
>JAIFKU010000001.1 GCA_020049495.1 Accumulibacter sp. | reverse complement strand
CCGCCGTCAGGGTGGTCTTGCCATGGTCAACGTGACCAATCGTGCCGACGTTTACGTGCGGCTTCGTACGTTCAAATTTTGCCTTAGCCATTTATAGTATCCTCAAAAACGAAATCACTTCTTGTTGATCACGGCTTCGGCGATGTTCTTGGGCGCCTCGGCATAGTGTTTGAATTCCATCGAGTAGGTCGCACGACCCTGCGACAGCGAACGCACCGTGGTCGAATAACCGAACATTTCGGCCAGCGGCACTTCGGCCTTGATCGCCTTGATGCCGCCGGGCAGATCGTCCATTCCCTGAACCACGCCACGACGACCGGAAAGATCGCCCATGATGTTGCCCATGTAGTCCTCCGGCGTCTCGACCTCGACCGCCATCATCGGTTCAAGCAGCGTCGGCTGGGCCTTGCGCATGCCTTCCTTGAAGGCCATCGTGGCGGCCATGCGGAAGGCGTTTTCGTTCGAGTCAACGTCGTGATAGGAGCCATCAAACAGGGTGAACTTCACATCCACAACCGGGAATCCGGCCAGCACACCGCTCTTGACGCATTCCTGCAAACCCTTGTCGACTGCCGGAATGTACTCGCGTGGCACGGTACCGCCCTTGACCGCATCGACAAACTCGTAACCCTTGCCGGCCTCGTTCGGCTCGATCTTGACCCAGACATGACCAAACTGGCCGCGTCCGCCGGATTGCTTAACGAACTTGCCTTCCTGTTCGACAGCCTTTTTGATGCATTCACGATAGGCCACCTGTGGCGCACCGACATTGGCATCGACGCCGAACTCGCGCTTCATGCGGTCAACGATGATTTCCAGGTGCAGCTCGCCCATGCCTGAAATAATGGTCTGAAAAGTTTCTTCGTCGGTACGCACGCGGAACGACGGATCCTCCTGGGCCAGGCGGCTCAGCGCAATACCCATTTTTTCCTGGTCAGCCTTGGTTTTCGGCTCGACGGCAATATGGATGACCGGTTCCGGGAAGACCATGCGTTCCAGGGTGATCACCGCCGACGGATCGCACAGCGTTTCGCCGGTCGTCACTTCTTTCAGGCCGACGCAAGCGGCGATATCACCGGCCAGAACCTCCTTGATTTCTTCGCGATTGTTGGCGTGCATCTGCAGCACTCGACCAATGCGCTCCTTGCGTCCCTTGATCGGGTTGTAGATGGTATCTCCCGACTTCAGCACACCCGAATAAACACGGATGAAAGTCAATTGGCCGACATACGGATCGGTCATCAGCTTGAACGCCAGCGCCGAAAATTTGGCGCCATCATTCGCCTCACGCGACTCGGGCTGACCTTTTTCGTTTTCACCGGTCACCGGAGGAATATCGACCGGCGATGGCAGCAGATCGATGACAGCATCGAGCATGCGCTGCACACCCTTGTTCTTGAACGCTGTACCGCACAGCGCCGGCTGGATCTCGCAGGCAATCGTGCGATCACGCAGGCCCTTGATGATCTGCGCCTCGGTCAGATCACCGGACTCGAGATACTGATTCATCAATTCTTCAGACGATTCGGCTGCGACCTCGATCATCTTGCCACGCCATTCTTCAGCCTGAGCCTGCAGTTCGGCCGGAATCTCGCGATAATCGAATTTCATGCCCTGGGATGCATCATCCCAATAGATCGCCTTCATCTTGATCAGATCAACGACACCCTGGAAGTAGTCTTCCTTGCCGATCGGAATGACGATCGGCACCGGATTGGCCTTGAGCCGGGTACCCATCTGATCAATGACTTTGAAAAAATCGGCTCCCTGACGATCCATCTTGTTTATGAAGGCCAGACGTGGAACCTTGTATTTGTTGGCCTGACGCCAGACCGTTTCGGACTGCGGCTGCACACCACCCACCGCGCAATAGACCATGCAGGCGCCGTCAAGAACCCGCATCGAGCGTTCGACTTCGATGGTAAAGTCGACGTGTCCCGGGGTGTCAATGATGTTGATCCGGTGTTCCGGGCGGATGAAATCCATGCCCTTCCAGAAACAGGTCGTCGCTGCCGAGGTAATGGTAATGCCACGCTCCTGCTCCTGCTCCATCCAGTCCATGGTCGCTGCGCCGTCGTGCACTTCACCGATCTTGTGATTGACACCGGTGTAGAACAGGATGCGCTCGGTCACCGTCGTCTTGCCGGCGTCAATGTGCGCGCTAATACCGATATTTCGGTAGCGATCGATAGGGGTTTTGCGTGCCACAGTAATAAACCTTCACTAATAAAGAACGATCGTCGGCAGACTGGCTGCGACGTAAAAATGTACAGTTAGAAGCGGAAGTGGGCGAAGGCCTTGTTGGCGTCAGCCATACGGTGAACTTCGTCGCGCTTCTTGACCGCGCTGCCGCGGTTTTCAGCCGCTTCAAGCATTTCAGCCGCCAGGCGCTGACCCATCGACTTCTCGGAACGCTTGCGCGCGGCTTCCCTCATCCAGCGCATGGCCAGCGCCATACGACGGCTCGGACGAACTTCGACCGGCACCTGGTAGTTGGCGCCACCGACACGGCGACTCTTGACCTCAACCAGCGGCTTGACGTTATTCATGGCCAGACCGAAGACTTCGATCGGATCCTTGCCACCCTTGGTGGCGATGATTTCGAAGGCGCCATAGACGATACGTTCGGCAACCGACTTCTTGCCACTCATCATGATGGTGTTAACGAATTTGGAAACTTCGATATTGCCAAACTTTGGATCAGGCAGAATATCGCGCTTGGGTACTTCACGACGACGGGGCATAGCAACCTCTCAAATTTTCAATTCAGTTGAAGGCCGCACAACATGTATCGACCCTCGCGGCCGCCCATCGGGACGGCCACTTACTTAAACGGCAATCAAGCCGCTTTCGGACGCTTCGTACCGTACTTCGAACGGCTCTGCTTACGATCCTTGACACCCTGCGTATCCAGAGATCCGCGAACGGTGTGATAGCGCACACCCGGCAAGTCTTTTACACGGCCACCACGGATCAGAACCACTGAGTGCTCCTGAAGATTGTGGCCTTCACCGCCGATATACGAAATGACCTCGAAGCCGTTTGTCAGACGAACCTTGCACACTTTGCGCAGAGCGGAGTTAGGCTTCTTCGGCGTGGTCGTGTAAACGCGGGTACAGACGCCGCGCTTCTGCGGACAGTTCTCCAGCGCCGGAACTTTGCTCTTGCTACGAACGGCTTCACGCGGTTTGCGCACAAGCTGGTTAATGGTTGGCATATTTCTATCCCTAAATTCCCTGCAGCGACAGCTCTTCAGCGAGCATGTCCTCTGCAAAAAAACCAAGGCGGACACAAGGCCGCCTTAGCGATTTTTTATATCACAGACAAGGGCAATGATTAGCCCTTGCCGACAAAGACCCGAGATTCTAGGGTCTATCAAGCCCCAAGTCAAGCGGCCGGGGCGTCCTGCGTATTCTCTCCTACCGCAGCCGCATCTTCGACAATACCTGTTACCGCAGCCAGATCGACACCTGCCGCATTGCTCTTGCGCATCCGGTGATACGCCAGACCTGTACCCGCCGGGATGAGACGACCGACGATGACGTTTTCCTTGAGGCCACGCAGTTCATCGCGCTTGCCCATGATCGCCGCTTCGGTCAGCACACGTGTGGTTTCCTGGAAGGACGCTGCCGAAATGAACGAATCCGTTGACAAGGAAGCCTTGGTAATACCCAGCAAGACCGGTTCATACGTAGCCGGCAGCTTGCCCGCAGCCAGCATGCGGTCGTTTTCGTCGAGCAAATGCGCACGCTCGACCTGCTCGCCGCGGATGAACTTGGTATCACCCGAATCGAGTACCAGGACGCGCCGCAGCATCTGGCGCACGATGACTTCGATATGCTTGTCGTTGATCTTCACGCCCTGCAGACGATAGACATCCTGCACTTCGTCGGTGATGTAGACCGCCAGCGCCTCGACCCCCTGCAAACGCAGGATGTCATGCGGATCAGGTGCGCCGTCAACAATCAGCTCGCCCTTGTTCACCACCTGACCGTCATGCACCAGCACATGCTTGTCCTTCGGAATCAGGTATTCGTGGGTTGCACCCTCAAGATCGGTAATGACCAGACGTTGCTTACCCTTGGTATCCTTACCGAAGGACATGGTTCCGGTGAACTCGGCCAGCATACCGGCATCCTTCGGCGTACGCGCTTCAAAGAGCTCGGCCACGCGCGGCAGACCGCCGGTAATGTCGCGCGTCTTGGCCGACTCCTGCGGCAGTCTGGCGAGAACGTCGCCGACCGAAATCTGCTGCCCATCGAGCACGGTGATGATCGCACCGACCTGGAAGGTGATGGTCACGGCATGGTCGCTGCCGTGCATATGAACTTCATCGCCGTTGGCGTCAAAAAGCTTGACCTGCGGACGCAAACCCTTGGTTTGAGCCTTGCCGCCGCGCTTCGGATCGATGACGACCAGAGTCGAAAGCCCGGTCACTTCATCGATCTGCTTGGCAACCGTCACCCCTTCCTCTACGTTCTCGAACTTCACCTGGCCCGAGTATTCGGCGATGATCGGTCGCGTATGCGGATCCCAGGTCGCCAGCTTGGTCCCGGCCTTGGCCTGCTGGCCATCGGAAACTTGCAGGGTGGAGCCGTAGGGCACCTTGTGCTTCTCACGCTCGCGGCCATTGTCGTCAGTGATCAGAACTTCACCGGAACGGGTAATGACGATCTTTTCGCCCTTGGCACTGGTCACATAGCGCATCGACGATGTAAAGCGCACTACACCGGCGCTCTTGGTTTCGACCTGGCTGGCCACTGCAGCCCGCGACGCTGCTCCACCGACGTGGAAGGTGCGCATGGTGAGCTGGGTACCCGGCTCACCGATTGACTGCGCAGCGATGACACCGACCGCTTCGCCGACGTTGACCGGCGTACCGCGCCCGAGGTCGCGGCCGTAACACTTGCCACACAAGCCATAGCGTGTATCACAGGTGAGTGGCGTACGCACCTTGACCTCATCAATGCCAAGTTGGTCAACCAGATCGCAGAGGTCTTCATTGATCAGCGTCCCGGCCTCGATAACCGTTTCATCGGTTTCCGGATTGACCACATCGACGATAGCCACGCGACCGAGAATGCGCTCGCGCAAAGCCTCGATGACTTCGCCACCCTCGATCAGGGCTTTCATGGTGACGCCATTCTCGGTACCGCAATCATCCTCGATTACCACCAGATCCTGCGTCACGTCGACCAGGCGGCGGGTCAGATAACCCGAATTCGCAGTTTTCAGCGCCGTATCGGCCAGACCCTTGCGCGCACCGTGCGTCGAGATGAAGTACTGGAGAACGTTCAGACCTTCGCGGAAGTTGGTGGTGATCGGCGTCTCGATGATCGAACCATCGGGCTTGGCCATCAGCCCGCGCATGCCGGCCAGCTGACGAATCTGTGCCGCCGAGCCACGTGCGCCGGAATCGGCCATCATGTAAATAGAGTTGAACGATTCCTGCTTGACCCGATTGCCGTGGCGATCGGTCACTTCTTCATGTCCGAGCTGATCCATCATGACCTTGGCCACCTGGTCACCGGTGCGCCCCCAGATATCGACGACCTTGTTGTAACGCTCGCCGTTGGTTACCAGACCATTGGTATATTGACTCTCGATTTCCTTCACTTCTTTTTCAGCTGCGGCGATGATCTCGCCTTTCTGGGTGGGCACCAGCATGTCGTCCGAGCAAATCGAGATTCCGGCACGCGTCGCCAGGCGGTAGCCGTTCTGCATCAGCTTGTCGGCGAAGACAACCGTTTCCTTAAGACCGCAACGGCGGAAAGCCCCATTGATCAACTTGGAGATTTCTTTCTTCTTCAGCGGCCGGTCGAGAACGGAAAACGGCAGGCCCTTGGGCAGAATCTCGGAAAGCAGCGCACGGCCGGCCGTCGTGTTGTAACGGGTGACTGTTTCCTTCCAGCCGTTTTCGCCATTCTTCTCGTATTCCTTGATGCGCACCGAGATCTTGGCGTGCACATCGAGTTCGCCGGCCTGCATGGCCCGGGTCACTTCGGCCAGATCAGGGAAAATCATCCCTTCGCCCTTGGCGTTGATGCGCTCGCGGGTCGCATAGTAGAGGCCGAGAACGATATCCTGCGACGGCACGATGATCGGTTCGCCATTGGCTGGCGAAAGCACATTGTTCGAGGCCAGCATCAGGGTCCGTGCTTCCATCTGCGCTTCGAGCGACAGCGGCACGTGGACAGCCATCTGGTCACCGTCGAAGTCGGCGTTGAACGCCGCGCAAACGAGCGGATGCAACTGGATCGCCTTACCTTCGATAAGGGTCGGTTCGAACGCCTGGATACCGAGACGGTGCAGCGTCGGCGCACGGTTGAGCATGATCGGATGTTCGCGGATGACATCTTCAAGGATGTCCCACACCACCGGTTCCTGCGTCTCAACCATCTTCTTCGCCTGCTTGATGGTCGTGGCCAGACCCATCAGTTCCAGCTTGTTGAAAATGAAAGGCTTGAACAGCTCGAGCGCCATCAGTTTCGGCAGGCCGCACTGATGCAGCTTGAGCTGCGGACCAACGACGATGACCGAACGACCCGAATAGTCGACGCGCTTGCCGAGCAGGTTCTGACGGAAACGCCCGCCCTTGCCCTTGATCATGTCAGCCAGCGACTTCAGCGGGCGCTTGTTGGCACCGGTCATGGCCTTGCCGCGACGGCCGTTGTCGAGCAGCGAGTCGACGGCTTCCTGCAACATGCGCTTTTCATTGCGCACGATGATTTCCGGGGCCTTCAGTTCGAGCAGGCGCTTCAAGCGGTTGTTGCGGTTGATCACGCGACGATAGAGGTCGTTGAGATCGGAGGTAGCAAAACGCCCACCATCGAGCGGAACCAGCGGACGCAGATCCGGCGGCAGAACAGGCAATACCTCGAGCACCATCCACTCCGGCTTGATCCCGGACTTCTGGAAACCTTCGAGGATTTTCAGGCGTTTGGAGAATTTCTTGCTCTTCGTTTCCGACGTCGTCGTTTCGAGTTCGGAACGCAGACGATCGACTTCGCTGTTCAGATCGATCGAACGCAACAGTTCCCGGATACCCTCGGCACCCATCGCCGCATAGAAGTCGTCACCATACTCTTCCGTTTTGGCCAGACAGTCGTCTTCGGTCAGCAACTGGCCACGGGTGAGTGGCGTCATGCCCGGATCGCAGACGACAAAGGCTTCAAAGTAGAGCACGCGCTCGATGTCGCGCAGGGTCATGTCAAGCACCATGCCCAGACGACTCGGCAGGCTCTTCAGGAACCAGATGTGGGCCACCGGCGAAGCCAGTTCAATGTGCGCCATGCGCTCGCGGCGCACCTTGGACAGAGTAACTTCAACGCCGCACTTCTCGCAGATCACCCCGCGATGCTTGAGGCGCTTGTACTTGCCGCACAGACACTCGTAATCCTTGATCGGGCCAAAGATCTTGGCGCAGAACAAGCCGTCGCGTTCCGGCTTGAAGGTGCGGTAGTTGATCGTTTCCGGCTTTTTGACTTCACCGTAGGACCAGGACCGGATCTTGTCCGGCGAGGCAAGGCCGATGGTAATCGCATCGAACTGTTCTTCCTGCGTTACCTGTTTAAACAAATCAAGCAGTGCTTTCATCTTTCACTCCGTTCGGGGTGAGAACCCAAATTCTCCAAACCACAGCCGGGGGCTGTGGCTACTGTCTTTCAACTACGCCGGCGGACCACTTAATAGCGCTCAAGATCGATATCGATGGCCAGCGAGCGAATTTCCTTGACCAGTACGTTAAAGGACTCCGGCATGCCGGCATCGATCTTGTGATCCCCCTTGACAATGCTTTCATAGACCTTGGTCCGGCCATTCACATCATCCGACTTGACCGTCAGCATTTCCTGCAAGACATAGGCCGCACCGTAAGCTTCCAGCGCCCACACCTCCATTTCACCGAAGCGCTGACCACCGAACTGCGCCTTGCCGCCCAGCGGTTGCTGGGTAACCAGCGAGTACGGACCAGTCGACCGGGCATGCATCTTGTCATCAACCAGATGGTGCAGCTTGAGCACGTGCATGTAGCCGACTGTAACCTGGCGTTCGAAACGTTCTCCGGTGCGTCCGTCAAACAGGGTCATCTGCCCTGACTCCGGCATTCCGGCCAGTCGCAGCATGTCCTTGATTTCCGATTCCTTGGCCCCGTCAAAGACTGGGGTGGCAAAGGGAACGCCGGCTTCCAGATTGCCCGCCATTTCCATGATTTCGGCATCATTCAGCTGGTCAAGATCCTCGGGTTTTCCGTTGCTGTTATAGACCTGCTCAAGGAAGCCGCGCACTTCACTGGCGTTGGCCTGACGTCGCAACATGTCGCCGATCTTGAAGCCCAGCCCCTTGGCCGCAAGGCCAAGATGGACTTCGAGCACCTGTCCGACGTTCATCCGTGACGGAACGCCGAGCGGATTGAGCACGATATCGACCGGCCGTCCATCCGCCATGTGCGGCATGTCCTCAACCGGCACGATGCGGGAAACGACGCCCTTGTTGCCGTGGCGACCAGCCATCTTGTCGCCCGACTGCAGGCGACGCTTGACCGCCACATAGACCTTGACCATCTTCTGCACGCCCGGCGGCAGTTCGTCGCCCTGGGTCAGCTTCTTGCGCTTCTCTTCAAAGGCCACATCGAAGTCCTTGCGCGTCTGCTCCAGGCCCTCGCGCAGGGATTCGAGCTGTTGCGCCACTTCATCGTCAGCCATGCGGATGTCGAACCAGTGATGCGCATCGATACCGGCGAGGTAGTCTTCGCTGATGGCGGTACCTTTAGCCAGACGCTTCGGCCCGCCATTGGCCGCCTTACCGACGATCAGGCGCTCGACGCGGGCGAAAGCATCGCGTTCGACGATGCGCATCTGATCGGCAAGATCAAGCTTGTAGCCGCGCAGGTGATCGTCGATGATCGACTGGGCACGCTTGTCGCGCTCAATGCCTTCGCGGGTAAATACCTGGACGTCGATGACCGTGCCGGCAATGCCGGACTGTACGCGCAGCGAGGTATCCTTGACATCCGAGGCTTTCTCGCCAAAGATCGCACGCAGCAGTTTCTCTTCCGGCGTCAGCTGGGTTTCGCCCTTCGGTGTCACCTTGCCGACCAGCACATCGCCGGCCTCGACTTCGGCACCGATATAGACGATACCGGACTCATCGAGGCGCGACAGTTGCGACTCACCCAGCGACGCGATGTCGCGGGTGATTTCTTCCGGGCCCAGCTTGGTGTCACGGGCAACGACCGTCAGTTCCTCGATGTGGATCGAGGTAAACCGGTCCTCTGCAACAACACGCTCGGAGATCAGGATCGAATCTTCAAAGTTGTAGCCGTTCCACGGCATGAAGGCGATCAGCATGTTCTGCCCAAGAGCCAGTTCGCCCTTGTCGGTCGACGCCCCGTCGGCTACCACGTCGCCCTGGGCAATGACATCACCGACCCGCACCAGCGGTCGCTGGTTGATATTGGTGTTCTGGTTGGAACGCGTGTACTTCACCAGGTTGTAGATGTCGACGCCCACTTCTCCGGGCACGGTTTCGTCATCATTGACGCGGACCACGATACGCGAGGCATCCACGTAATCGACCTTGCCGCCGCGCAGCGCCTGAACGGCAGTGCCCGAGTCGACAGCGACCGTGCGCTCGATACCCGTACCGACCACCGGCTTCTCCGGACGCAGGCAGGGAACGGCCTGGCGTTGCATGTTGGCTCCCATCAGCGCGCGATTCGCATCGTCGTGTTCGAGGAAGGGAATCAGCGAAGCGGCGACAGAAACGATCTGTCCCGGCGCAACGTCCATGTACTGAACGCGTGCGGGCTCGGCGAGAATAGTTTCGCCTTTCTCGCGGCAGGTTACCAGATCGTCCGTCAGCATTCCATCAACACCGAGTGCGGCGTTGGCTTGGGCGATGATGTAGCCGCCTTCCTCGATCGCCGACAGATATTCAATCTGGTCGGTTACCTTGCTGTCGACAACTTTGCGGTAGGGCGTTTCGAGGAAACCGTATTCATTGGTGCGCGCGTACAGTGCCAGCGAGTTGATCAGGCCGATGTTCGGACCTTCCGGCGTCTCGATCGGGCAGACACGGCCATAGTGCGTCGGATGCACGTCACGCACCTCGAAACCGGCGCGTTCCCGTGTCAAGCCGCCCGGCCCGAGTGCCGAAACGCGACGCTTGTGCGTAATCTCGGAGAGCGGATTGGTCTGGTCCATGAACTGCGAAAGCTGGCTGGAGCCGAAAAATTCCCGTACTGCGGCGCTGATCGGTTTGGCATTGATCAGATCATGCGGCATCAGATTATCGGACTCGGCCTGCGACAGGCGTTCCTTGACTGCACGCTCAACGCGAACGAGACCGGCACGGAACTGGTTTTCGGCCAGTTCGCCGACGGAACGAACACGACGGTTGCCCAGATGATCGATATCGTCGATATCACCGCGACCATTACGCAATTCGACAAGAATCTTGATCACTTCAACGATATCGCGCGGCGAGAGCGTCAATTGGTCACGGATTTCGTTGTTTACGCCCAGGTTTTTCAATTGCGCTGACAGGGCTATAGCATCTTCTTCGGTCAGGTTTTCAGCAACCGCACGCAGGCCATAGGACAACTCGGAGAGCAGCAGTTCGACGGCCGCTGTTGACCCTCCTGCCGTCTCGATGATGGCGCTGACGATGGCGTCCCGTTTGGCCGGAACATGCTTGACCATTACCTTGTATTCGACGACGTCCTTGCGCGCGACACGGCGGTTGAACTTCATCCGGCCTACTGCCGAGAGATCGTAGCGGTCGTCGGAATAGAACAGACCATTAAACAGGATCTCGACCGCTTCTTCCGTCGGCGGCTCGCCCGGACGCATCATGCGGTAGATGGCCACGCGCGCGGCCTGCTTCGAAACCGTTTCGTCGGTGCGCAGCGTATGGGAAATGAACCCGCCACGATCCAGTTCGTTGATATACAGGGTCTGCAGTGATTCAACACCGGCCTCAATCAGTTTGGCCAGCAAGGCTTCGGTAATCTCATCATTGGCATTGGCAAGAATCTCGCCCGTATCCTTGTCGATGATGTTCTGGGCGATCACCCGGCTGACCAGAAAGTCTTCCGGCACGGCGATCTGCTTGATCCCGGCCGCATCAAGCTCACGAATATGCTTGCTGGTAATACGTTTGTCCTTGGCCACGAGGACCTTGCCGGACTTGTCATTGAAGTCAAAACGCGCCACTTCACCGCGCAGGCGCTCGGGGACGAGATGGAACTCGACACCCTTCTTGCCGATCTGGAAGGTGTCAAACTCGAAGAACTCGCGCAGGATCTGCTCCGGCGTCAGGCCTATAGCCTTGAGCAGGGTGGTCACCGGCATCTTGCGTCGACGGTCAACGCGGAAGAACAGGATGTCTTTCGGATCAAACTCGAAGTCCAGCCACGAACCGCGATAAGGTATCACGCGCGCCGAAAAGAGCAGCTTGCCCGAACTGTGCGTCTTGCCCCGGTCATGCTCGAAGAAGACGCCTGGAGAACGGTGCAACTGCGAAACGATGACCCGCTCGGTACCGTTGATGACGAAAGAGCCGGTTGTCGTCATGAGCGGAATCTCGCCCATGTATACTTCCTGTTCCTTGACTTCCTTGATCGTATCCGGAGTCTCCCGATCAAGAATGATCAGGCGCACCTTTGCCCGCAAAGCCGAAGCGAAAGTCAGACCACGCTGTTGACATTCCTTGACGTCAAAAGCGGGCTCGGCAAGTGCAAAGCTGACAAACTCAAGCCGGGCGTTTCCGCTGTGGCTGACGATCGGGAAGATCGAGGAGAACGCGGCTTGCAGTCCCTGGCTCTTGCGCTGGGCAGGCGGAACAGCCGCCTGCAGGAAAGCGGTGAAAGATTCCAGTTGCGTTGCCAGCAGGAATGGAACGTCAAGCACATTGGCGCGCTTGGCGAAACTCTTGCGGATACGTTTTTTCTCGGTGTAGGAGTAGTTCATGGTCGCTCCGAGCTTAGAAAGCAAAATCCTCTAGCGCATCCCGTCCGGAGTCGAGAGACTCAAGCCGGGTCGCAACGGACAAACGTAAAAACAACAGGCCAGCTGAAGCAGACTCATCCACTTGCCGCATCACAGCCATTTGTACTTGCGTTTGCACGCTACGAAACTGCACATCCAATCGGTAGAAACGATATGCAACAAAGTCGTTTCCGGAAAAGCACAAAAGGGCTGGCTGCTAAAAGCGGCCAGCCCAGCTTGCAAAGCCGAGATTACTTGACCTCGACCTTGGCGCCGGCATCCTCGAGCAACTTCTTGAGGGCTTCAGCATCAGCCTTGGTAATCGCTTCCTTGACGGCCTTGGGGGCACCGTCAACAAGATCCTTGGCTTCTTTCAGACCCAGACCGGTCGCCGCACGCACGACCTTGATCACTTCAACCTTCTTCTCGCCGAAATGCGTCAGCATGACGGTGAATTCGGTCTGTTCTTCAACAGCAGCAGCAGCGGCAGCCGGGCCGGCAACGGCCATGGATGCGGCGGAAACGCCAAACTTTTCTTCGAACGCCTTGACCAGGTCGTTCAGATCCATGACCGTCATGTTGCCAACGGCTTCGAGGATGTCTTCTTTGCTAATAGCCATAATCAATAAACTCCTAAATCTGGATACTTGTGAAAACTGTCAATGGGCTTGCGAAAGGGCGATCATGCGGCCGCTTCGGCGACTTCGGCCGTTGCGACTGCTGGTTCGCGACTCTTGGCCAGAGCAGCAAGCGCACAGGCGAAACCGGTAACCGGTGCCTGCATGATGCCGAGTAGCTTGCCAAGCAGTTCTTCACGGCTCGGGATCGAGGCAAGTGATTGCACACCGGCCTTGTCCAGCACCTTGCCAGCATAGCTGCCAGCCTTCAGAACCAGCTTGTCATTGGTTTTTGCAAAGTCGTTGAGTACCTTCGCTGCAGCAACCGGGTCCTGGGACATACCATAAATCAACGGACCCGTCATTTTTCCGGCGAGTTCAGCAAACGAACTGCCCGCAACCGCGCGACGCACCAGGGTGTTTTTCAGCACACGCAGGTATACGCCAGACTTGCGCGCCTGAGCACGCAGCTTGGTGAGGTGAGCCACCTCAAGTCCGCTGTACTCAGCCACGACGATAGTCTGGGCATTGGCTACCTGAGCCGACACCTCAGCCACGACGGCTTTTTTTGCATCAAGATTGAGACCCATGGGTCCTTCCTCCTATCAAGTCAACACACGAAATATCCGGCTGGACATCTCGCACCCACGGCGACCTGAACCAAGAGCACCAGCAGTTCAGCAACTGCAGAGAAATCCTGTTCGGGGCTCACCGTCTACGCAGGCCGCCTGCACACTTAAGCCCTCTGACATTGTTCCGCCTTCGGGCACCTGCGGTCTTTGACGATCTGCCAGCCAAACAGCAACCGGCAGCCCAAAGTTCCTTCCAGAGCCGATTTCATCGGCCCTGCATTTACTGTCCTTACAAGGTAGTCGAATCGACGCGCACACCCGGACCCATGGTGCTAGATACGGCGATTTTCTTCAGATACTGACCCTTGGAACTGGCCGGCTTGGCCTTGTTCAGCGCATCGATCAGCGCTTTCAGATTCTGCTCGAGCTTTTCGGCATCGAAGGAAGCGCGACCGATCGTGCTATGCACGATGCCGCCCTTGTCGGTACGGTACTGAACCTGGCCGGCCTTGGCGTTCTTGACGCCAGTAACCACATCCATGGTCACGGTACCGACCTTCGGGTTCGGCATCAGGCCGCGCGGGCCGAGAATCTGGCCGAGTTGGCCTACCACGCGCATCGCGTCCGGGGTGGCGATAACGACGTCGAAATTCATGTTGCCGGCCTTGATATCGGCCGCGAGGTCCTCGAAACCGACAATATCGGCACCGGCTGCCCTGGCGGCTTCGGCCTTTTCGCCTTGCGCGAACACGGCAACACGTACGGTCTTGCCTGTCCCTGCGGGGAGAACGACGGAACCACGGACCAGTTGATCCGATTTGCGTGCGTCGATACCCAGACTGACGGCAACGTCGATCGATTCGTCGAACTTGGCGGTGGCAAATTCCTTGGTCAGCTTCAGCGCTTCGCCAACAGCGTAGTTCTTGTTGTGGTCAACCTTGCCCTGGAACGCTTTTTGACGCTTGCTCAGAGTGGACATGTCAGAGGCCCTCCACAGTAATGCCCATCGACCGGGCGCTACCAGCGATCGTACGGACCGCTGCATCCATATCAGCGGCAGTCAGATCGGGCATTTTTTGCGTAGCGATGGCTTCGCACTGGGCGCGGGTCAGCTTGCCAACCTTGTCCGTATGGGGCCTCGGGCTACCTTTCTGAATGCCAGCCGCCTTCTTGATCAGAATGCTCGCCGGCGGCGTCTTCATGATGAAGGTGAAGCTCTTGTCCGCGAAAGCGGTAATCACCACCGGAATCGGCAGACCCGGCTCCAGACCCTGGGTCTGGGCGTTGAAGGCCTTGCAGAATTCCATGATGTTGAGGCCGCGCTGACCTAGCGCGGGGCCGATCGGGGGCGAGGGATTGGCCTTGCCCGCCGGCACTTGCAGCTTGATAAAGCCGACAATTTTCTTTGCCACGGTATAACTCCTTTAAACGGGTGCAAACGCGCTTTTCATGGCGCTCCCCAACGACGAACGCGACCCGGGGGCCGCACTGCAATGGCGCATTGAAACAGACTCAAGCGCCACGATCCAAACAAAATCAGGCTTTTTCGACCTGACCGAATTCCAGTTCAACCGGTGTCGCACGACCGAAAATGGTCACTGAAACACGCAGGCGATTCTTTTCATAATTGACGTGCTCGACCGATCCATGGAAATCGGTGAAAGGGCCGTCCTTGACCCGAACAATCTCACCCGGCTCGAACAACACCTTGGGACGCGGTTTCTCGACACCATCCTGCATCTGCTGCATGATCTTCTCGACTTCCTTCTCGGAAATCGGCGTCGGTTTGTTGGCGGAGCCGCCGACAAAGCCCGTAACTTTCGGCGTACTTTTCACCAGATGCCACGACTCGTCGTTCATCTCCATCTCGACCAGCACATAGCCAGGGAAAAACTTGCGCTCCGAGATGCTTTTCTGGCCCATTTTCAACTCGACCACTTCTTCGACCGGCACCAGCACACGTCCGAACACGTCCTGCATGCCCTGACGCTGAATACGCTCGTTCAGCGCGCGCTGAACGCTCTTCTCGAACCCTGAATAGGCATGAACAACATACCAGCGCATGCTCATGACTTTCTCCATTGAAGAATCAGGTCGTACAACACCCACTCAAGACTCTTGTCCGTCAACCAGAGAAAAAACGCCATGACAACGACGAAGGCAAACACCAGACCTGTGGTTTGCAAGGTTTCCTTGCGCGTCGGCCAGACCACCTTTTTCGCCTCGGTCGTCGCCTCCTTGGCAAAAACAAAGAACTGGCGGCCCGGTTCGGTCTGCCATGCAACTGCGGCAGAAAGTCCGACGCCGGCAAGTACCGCCAGCACTCGCAGGATCATTGCCTGCTCGGCAAGGTAGTAAAAGCCAGCCACGCCAGCTACCAGCAACAACAGCGCCAACGCAAACTTGATTTTATCGACCATTTCTTCCGCTTTAATTATGTAGTGGCAGGGGCAGAGGGCCTCGAACCCCCGACCTTCGGTTTTGGAGACCGACGCTCTGCCAATTGAGCTATACCCCTGCAGCAGAGACAAGGGGCGCGCCGTTTCCGGAACGCCCCAGCGTCTTTGTTCCTTTACTCGATGATCTTGGCGACGACGCCGGCGCCGACGGTACGACCGCCTTCACGGATGGCGAAGCGCAGACCTTCTTCCATGGCAATCGGA
>JAIFKU010000139.1 GCA_020049495.1 Accumulibacter sp. | reverse complement strand
GGTTTTCGCTTTCAACCCAGAAACGGCGGTACTGCAGATTCGGGAGGAAGCGGCGCTTCGTTCTATTGTTGGCATGGGAAACATTGTTCCCGACCATCGGGCCTTTACCCGTTACTTGGCAGACACGCGCCATGATTGTTGCTCCAGTTGATCTTGGGAAGAAAGCCGGCGATTTTAGCCTAAACAGCCGGGGTATTTCAAGCTATTTCTGTTATTTCCATCACAGCAATCCACGTTCGGCGAACGACAGGGGTTGAGACTGCCCGGCCACAATGAAGTGATCAAGCACCCGGACATCGACCAAAGCCAGAGCCTGCCTGAGCTCCCGGGTCAGAAACTGATCGGCCGACGAAGGTTCGGCAACCCCCGAGGGATGATTGTGCGCCAGAACGACTGCGGCGGCATTATGCCACAGCGCCTTCTTGACGACCTCACGCGGATAAACGCTGGTTTGCGTCAGTGTTCCCCGAAATAGCTCTTCGCTGGCGATCAGGCGGTTCTGTGCATCCAGCCAGATGGCAAAAAACACTTCATGGGCCAGCCCGGCCAGATGCAGGCGCAAATAATCGCGGACAGCCCCTGGTGTGGAAAAGACACTGAACTGCTTCATGTCTTCCGCCAAAGCCCGCCGTGACATTTCCAGAACCGCCTGCAACTGAGCGTATTTGGCGGGCCCCATGCCATGAAGTGTCGAAAACTCGTCCCGAGTCGCCGTGAACAGACGATTCAGGCTGCCAAAATGCCGGATCAGCTCACGTGCCAGATCAACCGCGCTCTTGCCCTTCATGCCGACGCGCAGAAAAATCGCCAGCAGTTCGGCATCGGAAAGGACTGCAGCCCCCTGTGCCAGCAACCGCTCGCGCGGACGCTCGTCCTCTGGCCAGTCGGTAATTGCCATACGCCAATCTCGGTTAGAATGTTTACTTGGCATTTTAACGTGCATGACTTTAGGAAACACCCCAGTCAATGAAGGTCACGCCCGTTCCCTCACCCCCAACCCCTCTCCCATAGGGCGAGGGGAGATTCGAGAGTCGCTCGCGCGACTATTATATTTATTTGCTTTCGGGTGATTCACATGGAATTGACGGGAAAACGCATTGCCCTCGGTGTCACCGGCGGCATCGCCGCCTACAAGGCCGCTGAACTGGTTCGCCTGCTGATCAAGCAGGGCGCTGCCGTACAGGTCGCAATGACCGAGGCCGCCACCCGTTTTGTCACACCGGTCACCTTCCAGGCGCTCTCCGGCAAGCCCGTCTTTACCGACCAGTGGGATGCACGCGTCGCCAACAACATGGCGCACATTGATCTCACGCGTGCAGCCGACGTTCTGCTGATCGCTCCGGCCTCGGCTGATTTCATCGCCAAGCTGGCCAACGGGCTGGCCAATGATCTTCTGAGCACGCTGGCCCTGGCCCGTGACTGCCCGCTGCTGGTCGCCCCGGCGATGAACCGCCAGATGTGGGAAAACGCGGCAACGCAACGCAACATCGCCACCCTGCGCGGGGATGGCATCACCCTTCTCGGCCCCGCCAGCGGCGAGCAAGCCTGCGGCGAAACCGGTATTGGCCGCATGCTCGAAGCAGAAGAGATCGTCAGCGAACTGATCGCCCACTTCCAGCCCAAACTGCTGGCCGGAAAAAAAGTCCTGCTGACCGCCGGCCCGACCTTCGAAGCCATCGACCCGGTGCGCGGCATCACCAATCTGTCGAGCGGCAAGATGGGCTTTGCCGTGGCGCGCGCCGCTCAGGAAGCCGGCGCCGTGGTCACGCTGGTGTGCGGACCGGTCAGCCAGCCGACTCCCCATGGAGTCACGCGCTTCAACGTCACCAGCGCCCTGGAAATGCACGCTGAAGTCATGCGCCGTGCTGCCGGGCAGGACATCTTCATCGGTGTCGCCGCCGTTGCCGATTACCGCCCCAGGGCCGTTGCCGAAAACAAGATCAAAAAGGATGGCCGCGCCGCATCACCGATTGAACTGGTACAGAACCCAGACATTCTGGCCGACGTTGCCGCCCTGCCCGCACCTCCGTTCTGCGTCGGCTTCGCGGCCGAGAGCCGCAATCTGGCTGAATACGCGCAAGGCAAACGCGCCGCGAAGAAGCTGCCGCTGATCGTCGGCAATCTGATTCAGGATGGCTTCGGGGGTGACGAAAACACCCTGGTTCTGTTCGATGCAAGCGGCGAAACGGCACTTCCGCCCGGCCAGAAAATTGATCTGGCCAGAGCCCTCGTGCAGCAAATTGCCCTAAGGCTTGCCGGACGCTGATGAACACCGCGCAGGACGATTATGTTCGGGACAAAACCCGCCACCTCGTCGGGCGCGCAGCACTCAGGCGCGCCAGCCGTATGGTTCAGGGCTGGCGGACGGAGGAACGGGAAAACGCCCGCTTCGCCCGACACATGGCCATCGGACTGACCCTCGTAGCACTCGTCCTCGCTACTGTTTTATTCATTCTCTTCTGACAGGAAACACCATGCCCCGTATCGACGTCCGCATTCTTGACCCACGCCTGAAAGACAGCCCGCCGCACTACGCCACGCCCGGCTCGGCCGGCCTCGACCTGCGCGCCTGCATCGAAGCCGCCGTAATGATTCACCCCGGCGAAACGATGCTGATACCAACCGGCATCGCCATCCATCTGGGCGACCCCGGACTCGCGGCAATGATCCTGCCGCGCTCGGGTCTTGGTCACAAGCACGGTATCGTTCTGGGCAATCTGGTCGGTCTGATCGACTCCGATTATCAGGGTGAAATCATGGTGTCGACCTGGAACCGCGGCAAGGAAAGTTTCACGCTCAACCCGCTCGACCGGCTGGCGCAGCTCGTCGTCGTTCCGGTGATGCAGGTAGCCTTCAACGTCGTGGATGAATTTGACGCCAGCACGCGCGGTGACGGCGGATTTGGCAGCACCGGGAAAAGCTGATCCGCCCGCTGCGCTGACCTATCGCGGAGGAAACGCGCTTGATACATCAGCAGATCATCGAACTATCGACCCGCGGCCGCGGCACGACGGAAATCACCGCCGAGGTGGCGAAGATCGTTCGCGCTTCGGGCTTCGCCACCGGCCTTGCCAATATTTTTGTCCAGCACACGAGTTGCTCGGTCATCCTGACCGAGAACGCCGACCCGTCAGTACGCCACGACCTTGAGACACTGGCGCAGCGCTGGGCACCCGACGGCGACGGCGCCTATCGCCATGACGACGAGGGTGATGACGACATGGCCGCGCACGGCAGAAACATCGTGGCGGGCAGTTCGCTCAACGTCCCGCTCGGCAACGGCGAACTATTGCTGGGCACCTGGCAGGGAATCTATCTGTGGGAGCACCGGACGCTGCCTCACCGCCGCAGAATTGTCGTGACCGTAATGGGCTGACCAATCAAACTTAAACCCTCAATTAACCACGAAGTTCACGAAGACGACCGCAGGAAGTGCAGAGCTCACGAAGATAAACAATAGAGTGCAGTACTTTTCTTGCTCACCCATTGGGTGAGGCGACTTAACATCGTAAGCTCACGATTCTCTTCGTGAACTTCGTCCCTCTTCAGGGAGGCTACGCGCTGTTCTTCGTGGTTCAACTGCTTTTTCTGGGATCAAACCAGTAATTTCACCGGGATCAAGCCGCGCAACGCATTTGCCATATGAATCGCCGGCGCGTTGAGCAGATCGTCCTTCCTCAGGACGCTTTCGACAGCCCGCCCCGATTGCAGCAGATGCCGGCGCATCACGCCCGGTAGCAAGCCGCAGGATAGCGAGGGGGTCAGCAGTTTGCCCTCACGTTCAACGAAAACATTGCTGCGCGCGCCCTCACACACCTCACCCCGCGAGTTGAAAAAGATCGCGTCGAACACCTCCGGTGTTTCGGCAAGCCGGGCCAGCGCCCTGTTGTAACGGCTTCGTGCGGTCGTCTTGTGGCGCAGCAGATAATCGTCTTCGTCCAGCACTTCATCAGCCAGAATCACCGTCCGGATTCGCTCGTCGTCGTTCATTTCGTTCGCCGTGATGCGGAATCTGCCATCATGCGAAACGCTTAAACGAAGACGAAAAATACCGCTTGCGCACGCTGATGACTGTGCTGCCAAAGCCGCATAAAGCGCCGGCATGTCACAGGCAAAACCGAAAGCACGTGCCGAAGACTCAAGCCTCTGCATGTGCAAGGTCAATAGTGGGCACTCACCGTTTTCCATCCGCATCGTTTCGATCAACGCGAAACCAGGATCAGAACGGGTCAGGAAACTGGCCTTCAGGAGACATTCCGCATATTCCTTGACCGGTTCAGAGTCAATGACAATGCCGCTTCCGACGCCGAGTCGCGCACGCCCATTCTGGGCAAGCTCCAGAGTACGAATGGCCACATTGAAACGGCAATCGCCGCCCGGCGCCAGCCAGCCCAGTGCGCCGGTGTACAGGCCGCGCGGCAGGCGTTCCAGTTCTGAGAGGCGCTGCATGGCACGAATCTTCGGCGCGCCGGTAATCGAGCCGCAGGGGAACAATGCGCGAAACAGGTCAAACAGGCGCACCTTGGGCAAATCGGCGGAAAGGGTAGAGACCACTTGCCACAGCGTCGGATAAGCTTCAGCCACGCAAAGCGATTCGACACGCACCGTTCCAGGCCGGGCCAGACGCCCCAGATCGTTGCGCAGGAGATCGACAATCATGATGTTCTCGGCGCGTTCCTTCTCCGACGCCAGCAACGCCCTACGCCTTGCCTCATCGTCTTCCGGCACGGAACCGCGAGCGGCAGTCCCCTTCATCGGCCGTGTCACGACACGATCGCCAACGCGTTCGAAAAACAATTCAGGAGAGAATGAAAGCAGTGTTTCGTCCGAAATCGAGATGAAAGCCCCGTAACGTACCGGCTGGCGTTCACGCAAACGGGCGTAAAGCGCCAGCGGATGGCCGAACAACCTGAATTCAAGCGGAAACGTCAGGTTGATCTGGTAACAATCGCCTTCTGTAATCCAGCGCCGGATCTGCTCGACCTGTGATGCATGGCTGACGCTATCCAGCGCAGGCCTGACTTCTGCCACACCAGCAACCCGATCGTGTTGAGGAACATCGGCCAAACGCGCTTCGAGGAAAGCATCCATCATCTGCGCATCGAGTCGTTGTCCCTGGGCAAACACCCAGCCACGCAACTGAGGACGGCTTGAGTCAATTGGCAGAATCGCCGGCTCAAAGCAGGCGCCAAGCGCGTAGTCAGCTGCGAGTACAACCCATTCGCCCTGCGCCGAAGCCAGCTCGACAGCCGCGAATACGCTCTCCAGACGAGCGATATTCCCCTTATTGCCTTCGAATTGAATGGCTCGCCGATAGTCCGTCAACAGAAGACCGCCGCCATCGTCGCCATCAAACAGCGCGAAGGGTCGATCAAGCCGCATCATGGCTGGGGCTGGAGACAATGGATACGGCAGGAAGGCAAGCTACTTGCGCTTGAAATAGAACTCGAAGACCTGATCGGACTCGGCACGGGACAGCAACAGGTTCCCGGTCTGCCTGGCGAAAGCCTGAAAATCCTTGGCCGCACCCGGATCGGTGGCCAGAACACGCAATATCTGCCCGGAAGCCATCTCGGAGAGCGCCTTTTTGGTGCGCAGGATAGGCAGCGGGCAGTTAAGCCCCTTGACGTCAAGTTCTCGATCAAATTGCATGATCAGATCTGCAGTAAAAATAGTTAAGCACCCTAACCACCATTCCTTTTCAGCCGGGCTTCTTCGATCTGCAACTTGCGCAACTCGCGCAGACGGGCGTCAACCGCAGATTGCTCGTAGAAATTGCCATCACTCGCCTGCTGGGCAAACTGCAACTGTTCAACCGCCTGCCCAAGCTGCCCTTGCAGCAAATAGGACTCGGCCTGCGCCCGGTGCTGCTGCAGACGTTTTCCCAGGGCCGAATAGGTTTTGGCCTGCAGACCATAGAGTTTGAAATCGGCAAAGTCGAGTTGCAACTGCGATTCCAGGAATGGCAAGGCCTGATCATATTGCCGTCCGGCGAAAAGCGCCTCGACATAGCCATAAACGAGCGCCTTCGACTGCGGGAAACGCTGCAAGGCCTCGCGATAAATGGCCTGGGCCGCCGGCAGATCGCCGAGGCTGGCTCTGATTTCGGCGGCCAGTCCGGCAATCATCGGCGATGCCACCTTGAGCGCCTGCAGCCCTTCAATTGCACGTTGCGCCGCCGGGGCGTCCTTGCTTCTCATCAGGGCAAAGACCAGGCCATAGTTGGCAGCCGCCGGCGAGGCATATTTTTTTTCGCGCAACTGCGTCTCGAACTCCGTAACCGCCTCGCGCGGCTTTCCCATCTGCGCGCGCAGTTTTGCCCGGACGAGGTGAAAATCAAGACTGCTGACCACTTGCCGGTAGGGTGAATCCTGTGCCCGATTCTGCATGTCGGAAATGCGTTCGACCGTCAGTGGATGCGAACGCAAATAAACCGGAGCGTTGTTCTCGTAAATGCGACCCGCCTTTTGCAGACGCTCGAAGAAATCGCCCATGCCGCGCACATCAAAACCGGCTTTTTCGAGCGATTGATAGCCCATGCGATCGGCTTCGCGCTCGAAATCGCGGGTGTATGCCAATTGCGCCTGGACGACGCCGGCCTGAGCCGAAGTCACGGTCGCAGCGGCCACCGATGAATTGGAACGGGCGGCAAGAATGCCGACCGCCATGGCAATCATGCTCGGCAGCGTATTCTGTTTCTCCTTGGCGATCTGGCGTGCCAGATGATTCTGGGTGACGTGAGCAATTTCATGGGCGAGCACGCCGGCCAACTCGGACTCGGACTGTGCCGTGAGAATGGTGCCGGTATTCATGCCGATAAAGCCGCCAAACATCGCAAAGGCGTTTACGGTGTTGTCACGAATGGCAAAGAAGTGAAAATCACCGGTCGGATTTGCACTGGATTCGACCAGACGAGCGCCAAGACGATTGAGATAATCGTTGATTTCAGGATCGTCGACATAACTGGGTTCGCGCAGACGAATCTCATTCATGATGCTCTCGCCCAGCCTGCGTTCGATCTGTGGCGAGAGTTCTGCGCGTGCCGATTCTCCGAGATCGGGGAGGTCATCCGCCCGCACCATGCAGATGCCGCTGATGGCAACGACCGCCAGCGCAAGCCGCAGGAGAGATTTGAAATAGCAGGGTTTCACAATGTGCAGTTTATGTGCTGTACGACATTGCGCAATGATACCGGACTCTCCGGCTCATTTTGTTTCAAGTTGTGTCCTGCAGAATGAAGGCGAAAAAAAACCCGCCGAGGCGGGCTTTTTTAAGCGCTTCTGAAAATCAGGCACGCCCAATATTCGATGCTTGCTTGCCTTTGGGACCCTGCGTCACATCGAAGGTGACTTTTTCGCCCTCTTTGAGGGTCTTGAAACCGCCCATGGTAATCGCCGAGAAATGTGCGAAAAGATCTTCGCTGCCATCATCAGGAGTAATGAAACCGAAACCCTTGGCGTCGTTGAACCACTTAACTGTACCTGTTGCCATATTGCTACTTCCTTGAAAAGAGACTAGATCCGGGCATCGCCCGACTTTCATGTTTGAAATTCAACTACTACCTGAACCAAAACATGCAGTCTTTGTACGCTAGTTTAAGTGGATGCGTCAAGCATTTTTAAACGACCCTGCTGCGGAAGTGTGGTTTATGTGTAAAAAGCCGCATACCGCGCGGGGTTTTGCGCATTTGGAAAGACTGGTTAGAATTAGCTTATGGCAAAACAGCATCAGGAAAACTCGGTATTAGAGGCTAAACGCAGCAAACTCGCGCCTCCACCGCTGTACACGGTCGTGCTGCTCAACGACGATTTCACGCCGATGGAGTTCGTTATTCTTGTCCTGGAAAGATATTTTTCCATGAATCGAGAACAAGCAACGCAAATCATGCTCAAAGTACACATGGAAGGGCGCGGCGTTTGCGGGGTTTATCCACGCGATGTTGCCGCCACCAAGGTCGAGCAGGTAGCGGCCTTTGCACGTGATAACCAGCATCCGCTGGCGTGCGTCATGGAGGAAAACTGAATGATTGCGCAAGAACTCGAAGTCAGCTTGCACATGGCCTTTGTCGAAGCACGGCAGAAACGACATGAATTCATCACCGTCGAGCACCTGCTGCTGGCCTTGCTCGACAACCCGTCTGCGGCAGAAACCTTGCGCGCCTGTGGCGGAAACATCGAACAGTTACGCCGCGATCTGATCAAGTTCATTGGCGAACACACGCCCAGGGTTGATGGCGATGAGGATATCGACACCCAGCCGACCCTCGGTTTTCAGCGCGTCATTCAGCGTGCCATCCTGCATGTGCAGTCATCCGGAAAAAAAGAAGTCAATGGCGCCAATGTGCTGGTCGCCATTTTTGGCGAGAAAGATTCACACGCCGTGTACTATCTGCAAAAGCAGGGCATTACCCGGCTCGACGTGGTCAATTTCATTTCTCATGGAGTCAGCAAGGTTCCCCGCAGCACGCCACGAAGTGAGGCTGAGGTCGAAACCGATGGCGAAGCGCAAAATGTGGCCGGCCCGCTGGAAAGTTACACGATCAATCTCAACGCACTGGCGCTTCAAGGCAAGATCGATCCGCTGATCGGACGCGATAACGAACTGGAGCGCGTGATTCAGACCTTGTGTCGCCGGCGCAAGAACAACCCGCTGCTGGTCGGCGAGGCCGGCGTCGGCAAAACCGCAATTGCCGAAGGTCTGGCGCGCCGCATCATTGAAAACGACGTTCCCGAAATTCTTGCCAAAGCGAATATTTACTCGCTGGACATGGGCGCGTTGTTGGCCGGAACCAAGTACCGCGGTGATTTTGAGCAACGCCTGAAGGCTGTCCTCAAGCAGCTTGGCGACAATCCGGATGCAATCCTGTTCATCGACGAGATCCACACGCTGATCGGCGCCGGCTCCGCTTCAGGCGGCACGATGGATGCTTCCAATCTGCTCAAGCCGGCGCTCTCCAATGGCCAGCTCAAGTGCATCGGGGCGACAACCTACAACGAATATCGCGGCATCTTCGAGAAGGATCATGCCCTCTCCCGGCGCTTCCAGAAAATCGATGTGAGCGAACCGTCCATTGCCGATACCGTTGAAATTCTCAAGGGGTTGAAATCGCGCTTTGAATCGCACCACGGCATCAAGTATTCCGCCGCCGCACTGACTTCGGCGGTCGACCTTTCGGTACGCTTCATCACCGATAGACACCTGCCTGACAAGGCCATCGACGTCATCGACGAGGCCGGCGCCGCGCAGCGTATCCTGCCCAAATCGAAGCAGAAGAAAGTCATTGGCAAGCAGGACATTGAAGAGATTGTCGCCAAGATCGCCCGTGTTCCTTCAACCCAGGTTTCATCGGATGACCGCAGCGCCCTGAAAAACCTTGACCGTGACCTGAAGGCCGTTGTTTTCGGTCAGGATGTCGCCATCGACGCGCTGGCCAGGGCGATCAAAATGGCACGTTCCGGGCTGGGCACTCCCGGCAAGCCCATCGGCAGTTTCCTTTTTTCCGGCCCGACCGGCGTCGGCAAGACCGAAGTCGCCAGACAACTCGCCTACTGCATGGGCATCGAGCTGCTGCGTTTCGACATGTCGGAATACATGGAGCGCCATGCGGTGTCGCGGCTGATCGGAGCGCCGCCCGGTTATGTCGGCTTCGATCAGGGCGGGCAACTCACCGAGGCAGTAACCAAGAAACCCTATTGCGTGCTTCTGCTCGACGAGATCGAGAAAGCGCATCCGGACATCTACAGCATCCTGCTGCAGGTCATGGATCATGGCACGCTGACCGACAACAACGGGCGCAAGGCCGATTTCCGCAACGTCGTCATCATCATGACCACCAATGCCGGCCAGGAGTCCATCAGCAAGACCAGCATGGGCTTTACCGAAGCCAAACAGGCCGGCGACGAAATGGTCGAAATCAAGCGGCTGTTCTCGCCCGAGTTCCGCAACCGGCTCGATGCCACCATCTCCTTCAAGTCGCTCGACCATGAAGTCATCCTGCGCGTGGTCGACAAGTTCCTGATGCAGCTAGAAGAACAATTGCATGAGAAGAAGGTGGAGGCGGTATTTACCGAAACCCTCAAGACGCATCTTGCCACCAAGGGCTTCGATCCGCTGATGGGCGCCCGGCCCATGTCCAGGCTGATACAGGACACGATCCGCTCGGCGCTGGCCGATGAACTGCTGTTCGGCAAGCTGGCCAACGGCGGGCATGTCACCATCGACATTGACCTTAATGGCAAAGTCGTCCTGCTGTTCGCAGAGGAAGCCGAAACCGTCGTCTGATCGATACAAAGCGTCGTCATTCCGGCGAAGGCGCCCCGAAGGTAAGGCGAAGCCGTCCTGAGGCAACGGGGCCTTGGGCTCAAGTACTCTTGGGGTGCCGGAATCCGACCGAAGGAAGTGCAGAGCCAGAGGTGCCCCCCAAGAGGACTTCCTTCGGGGCGCACTACTGGATTCCGGGTCAAGCCCGGAATGACGGTTTATCTATGCGTTTTCAGCATGGCTGCTGGTTCAGGAAACCAGCCTCACGGCCTATAGCAGGCCTACAGCACAACCTGGGTTCCGAGTTCGACGACACGATTGCTGGGGATCTTGTAGAAACTGGTGGCGCTGCTGGAATTGCGGAACATGGCGATGAAGAGTTTCTCCCGCCACAGCACCATGCTCGAGGCCATCTTCGGAATCAGCGTCGCCCGACCCAGGAAGAACGAGGTCTCCATCATTTCAATGGCCAGGCCCTGGTGCGCACAGAAGCTCAGCGCATGCGGAATGTCCGGCTCGTCCATGAAGCCGTATTGCACGACCACACTGTAGAAGTCGGCCTTCAGTTTGCGCACGTCAACGCGGTCAATCTCCGGGACGTAAGGCACATCGAAGACTTGCACCGCAACAATCAGCACCCGTTCATGCAGCACCTTGTTGTGCATCAGGTTGTGCAGCATCGCATTGGGCACATGTCCGACGCTGGAGGTCATGAACACGGCGGTACCGGGAACCCGTGTCGGCATCGAAACTTCCAGGGCGTCGATAAAGGTATTCAGTTCGATCGATTCGTCACTCAGCCGCTCGGACAGCAACTGGCTGCCGCGCTTCCAGGTGCTCATCAGCAGGAAGACAAGCGAACCGATGAGCAACGGGAACCAGCCGCCATCGGGAATTTTCAGGATATTGGCGTAAAGGAAGGTCAGTTCAACCGAAAGGAAACAGGCAAAGAGCGCGATGGCCTTTCGCCAGCCCCAACCCCAGCCCCTGGCCGCCACCACGGTAGCCAGAATCGAAGTGATCACCATGTCGCCGGTGACGGCAATGCCGTACGCACCGGCCAGGTTGTTGGTCGACTGGAAGCCGAGGACCAGCGCGACGACGGCAAAGAACAGCCCCCAGTTGACGCCGGGCAGGTAGATCTGGCCCTGTTCCTTTTCCGATGTATATTTCACCTCGAAGCGGGGAACGAAGCCGAGTTGCATGGCCTGACGGGTAACCGAGAAAGCGCCCGAAATGACGGCCTGCGAGGCAATGACGGTGGCCGCCGTAGATAGTCCAACCAGCGGGTAGAGCGCCCAGTCGGGGGCCATGTGGTAGAAAGGGTTGACGACGGTCGACGGATCGGCCAGCAGCAGGGCGCCCTGGCCAAAGTAGTTGAGGATCAGCGAGGGAATGACGAAACCGAACCAGGCCTGGCGGATCGGTTTGCTGCCAAAGTGGCCCATGTCAGCGTAAAGCGCTTCGGCACCGGTGATCGCCAGGACGACGGCGCCCATGGCGACAATGGCCAGCGCCCGGTTTTCAATGAGAAAACCCAGGCCATAGGCGGGATTGAAGGCCTTGAGCACGCCGGGGTGGGCCATCAGGTTGGTCAGGCCGAGCAGCGCCAGGGTGGAGAACCAGAGCGTCATGATCGGGCCGAACAGGGCGCCGACCGACGCGGTACCCCGTTTCTGGAAGAAGAAGAGTCCGAACAGGACGAGCAGGGTCATCGGGATGATGTAGGGCCTGAAGGCGGGGGTGGCGACGTCCAGCCCTTCGAGCGCCGAGAGGACGGAGATCGCCGGCGTGACCATGCCGTCTCCATAGAACATGCCGGCGCCAAGCAGGCCGACGAGCATGATGGCCCGCTGGTGTTTGGGATTGCCCTTGGCGTCGTGCAGCGCCAGGGCGATGAGCGCCATGATGCCGCCCTCGCCCCGGTTGTCGGCGCGCATGACAAAGACGACATACTTGATCGAGACGATGACGATCAGCGACCACAGGATGAGCGAGAGGATGCCGAGGACGTTCTCGGGCGTCAGCGGAATCGGGTGATTCCCGGCAAAGACTTCTTTCAGGGTATACAGCGGACTGGTACCAATGTCACCATAAACCACGCCCAGCGCCGCCAGCGCCAAACCCGCCTGCTGCTTCTTGCTCAACTCCATTTCCTGATGCATCTGAACTCTCGGCTTCTCATTAGCCCGCCATTTTCACCCAGAACACGAATTGCGGCAACCGCAACACCCCAAGCGTTGTCCAATGCGCAATTACACAGCAGTCGGGGATTAAGGGACGCGCTGAATTATTCGCTTCCGTCATCCCCGCGCAGGCGGGGATCCAGTTACATCATCATTCTGGATCCCCGCCTGCGCGGGGATGACGCCCCGAAGGCAACGGGGCCTTGGGCTCAAGTCCTCTTGTGGGACGAATACTTCAGTATTTCCTTAGCTGCTGTGCAAGCTTAATTGACTGGAAACAGCGCTACGGTAATACTTCAAGCACTATCATCGAAACACAGATCCAAATGGAAGAGACAACCATGCAAGAACCTTCACTGAAATATCTGCAACTACTGTCAGAAAAGTACCCCTCTATCCAGGCCGCATCCACGGCGATCATCAACTTTACAGCCCAGTTGCAACTGCCCAAGGGGACCGAGCACTTTCTTTCCGACATTCACGGCGAATACGAAGCCTTTCAGCACGTCGTGCGCAATGGCGCAGGATCAATCTGGCGCAAGATCGACGAGGTGTTCGCCAACACCATGTCAAAATCGGAGCGGCGGAGTCTGGCAACGCTCATCTACTACCCGGAGCTGAAAACGCCATTGATGCTCCAGTCTGTTCCGGACAAGGATGAATGGAGCCGCCTGACTCTGGTTCGCATGGTCAAGTTCTGTCGCATGCTCAGCTCGAAATACCGGCGCGAAACGGTCAGAAACTTCCTGCCGAAGCATGTCGCCGAAACCATCGAGGAATTGCTGTACGACCAGGAAGGGGTCGAACACAAGGCGGCCTATTATCAGAGCCAGATCGACACCATCGTGTCGACCGGCAGTGCCCAGTCATTCATTATCTGCATCGCCGAACTGATTCAGCATCTGGCGGTTGAAAAACTGCACGTCATTGGTGACATCTATGATCGCGGCCCCGGCGCCCACCTCATTCTTGACGCCCTGATGGAATACCACCAGGCAGACATCCAGTGGGGGAATCACGACATCCTGTGGATGGGCGCAGCCGCCGGCAGCGAAGCCTGCATTGCCAACGTCATCAGGACCTGCCTGCGTTACGGAAACATGGAAACGCTGGAAAACGGCTATGGCATCAGCCTCTTGCCGCTCGCTTCCTTTGCCCTCGAAACCTACAAGGACGACCCCTGTGCGCTGTTCATCCCCAAGGTTTCGGCCGATGGCGCATTTACCAGCCAGGAAATCCGCCTGATGGCGCAAATGCAGAAAGCCATGACCATCCTGCAACTCAAGCTGGAAAGCCAGGTCATCAAGAGACGCCCGCATTACCAGATGCAGGATCGCCTGCTGCTCGACAAGGTCAATTTCCCGCGCGGCACCATCGAACTGAACGGCATTGAATACCCGCTGCGCGACAAACTGTTCCCGACCATCGACGAAAAGAATCCCGACGCACTGACGGCCGAAGAACAGACCGTCATGGAAAAGCTGAAGCTCTCCTTTGCCAATAGCAAGAAACTCCAGCAGCACGTCCGCTTCCTCTTCTCGATGGGCAGTCTTTACCTGATCCACGACGGCAACCTGCTCTACCACGGTTGCATCGCCATGAACGACGATGGCAGTTTCAAATCCTTCAACGTCGACGGAAAATCCTTCTCCGGAAAAGAGTTTCTCGACCGCGTGGACCGTCTCGCACGGCAAGGATACTTTTCCACGGACAATCCGACACAAAAGCAGTACGGCATGGATGCCATGTGGTTCTTGTGGTGCGCGCCGCAATCGCCGCTGTTCGGCAAGGAAAAAATGGCCACCTTCGAGCGCTATTTCATTGCCGACAAGGCCACCCACGCCGAAAAACGCAATGCCTACTACACCTTCCGCGACACGGAAGAAAGCGCCAGCAAGATACTCAAGGAGTTTGGACTGAATCCGGATACCGGCCACATCATCAATGGCCACGTACCGGTCAAGGTCGCCAAGGGCGAACGCCCGATCAAGGCCAATGGCCGGCTGATCGTCATCGACGGCGGATTTTCACGAGCCTATCAGCAGGAAACCGGGATTGCCGGATATACCCTGATTTCCAATTCACGCGGCTTGCTGCTCGCCGCGCATCAACCCTTCGAATCCACCCAAAAAGCCGTGTCCGAGGAAATCGATATCGATACCGAAACGGAAATCATCCACAGTCACCCACTCAGGATGAGGGTGCGCGACACCGACCGGGGGCGTGAGATTCAGGGGCAGATAGACGAACTTCAAGCCCTGCTGCACGCCTACCGCGAAGGTCTGATCAAGGAACACAGTCTGCAGTAGGCGGGAATCCAGAATTCACGGATGAACACTTCTGGATTCCGGGTTCTGCCCTCGCGGGCAGCCCCGGAATGACGGTTCGCAAGCATGGACTGACGTTCGTTGCTAATCAGGATAAAAAAAGGCCCGTCAAAAACGAGCCTTCGCTTCAAGCCGGAAATAAGACGTTACGCTTGCTTCTTGCTGCGGCGGCGAGCGATAGTGCCCATCAGGCCAAGCCCAGCCAGCATCAGGGCGTAGGATTCGGGTTCCGGAACGGCGGTAACCGTGTAGTCGACTCCGAGAAAGGAAGCATTATGAAGTTGACCTGTAGGGGTTAGGAAACCAGTAGCAATCACATCATAGGTTCCAGCGCCAACATTTGTAAACGAAAACACCTTGGGGTCTGGAATCGTATCAATCAAAGCGCCAACGGTTCCATTTGTGAAAGTCACATTATCCAGGGTGAGCGTAAAACCACCTGGATAACCGATTTCTTCGGCCGCAAAGAAAGACCCGGCAAGATTGGATAGACTGCCAATAGTAATCGTGCCAATCAATTTATCTATGAAACTAGACCCGACGTTCACAGAAGCGTAGATGGTATCTGCCGCTGCGCCAAACGAAGCCACTGTGAGGACGATCGCCGCGGCGAAAGAACTCACTGTTTTTTTGATTTTCATTTTTTCCTCACAAAAAATCACACCGTTGCAGAAACTACATACTATGGACAGCGGAATGGTAGACATACAAATCCGCATTGCCAATAGCTCTTTAGGACTATGCTAAAAGTCATAGATCATGACGAAGGCACTTACTGAAGTTTGGACACACGCCCCTTCCGGGTGTCCGGAGTTTTCCGGGTAGCGAGTCTTGAAAACACAAGAACCTGACGATTTGACGCTGACTGACGCTATGCCTTGAATTCGATTCTTTGCCTGGCTTGTTGCCATTGGGCTAAATGCGATCGTCCTGATCTATCGTAAAAAACGACAATTAATTATATTTTACGAATATACTAGTACATACACACATTAATTAAGAAACATAATGTCGCGACATTTTTTGATCCGCATCCTGCCGAGTGAACGACCATTCAATACAGCGGT
>JAIFKU010000051.1 GCA_020049495.1 Accumulibacter sp. | reverse complement strand
CGTCCTCGCAGGTATCGCTCCACCTCCTGCGTATCGGCTTCTCAAAAATAATGCAGTTGGAATTTGGTAACTACGGTTTTTAGGATAAATCTGCGTTTGCATTGGTGACGCCGTAAGATGGACAACCCCCCGGCAAAGCCGGGGTCTGCTGGGGCGCTGGCGCTCACGGATTGGCAGGTGGCGCCGGGCCGTTGTGCTGCGCCGCCCGCTGATCGGTGAAGTGATGATGACCGCAGAGGACGATAGCCCCGGCCGTTTCCGGCCTTCGTCGAAGCGGATCGCAAGGCCGGCAGGCAAGTCGCGGGCTGTGAGTATGCGCTGCTGATGACCTGCTCGGGCTGCGGGATTGTCAGTCGGGGCAACTTTACGCCGGACGCCTTTGCCCGATTCGGTGCTAAAATCGCAGGTCTTTGAAAATACGCCCGATTAGAGATTAATGCCGATGAAAAGCGCCGAAATCCGCGAAAAATTCCTCAGATTCTTTGAGTCCAAGGGCCACCAGATCGTGGCTTCCAGTTCGCTCGTTCCGCACGAAGATCCGACCCTGCTGTTCACCAACGCCGGGATGAATCAGTTCAAGGATGTCTTTCTGGGTTTTGACAAACGGCCATACAACCGGGCAACGACCTCGCAGAAGTGTGTGCGTGCCGGCGGCAAGCATAACGATCTGGAGAACGTCGGCTATACGGCACGCCACCACACCTTCTTCGAAATGCTCGGCAATTTCTCTTTTGGCGATTACTTCAAGCTCGATGCGATCAAGTACGCCTGGGAACTGCTGACCGAGGTCTACAAGTTGGCGCCGGAGCGCATGTGGGTCACCGTCTACGCCGAGGACGACGAGGCTTACGCTATCTGGCACACGGTGATCGGCATCCCGGCCGAGCGCATCGTGCGTATTGGCGACAACAAGGGCGCGCGCTACGCCTCCGACAATTTCTGGATGATGGGAGATACCGGACCCTGCGGCCCGTGCACCGAGATTTTTTACGATCACGGCGAACACATTCCGGGCGGCCCTCCGGGATCGCCGGACGAAGACGGCGACCGCTACATCGAGATCTGGAACAACGTCTTCATGCAGTTCAATCGCGATGAAGCCGGGGTCATGCACCCCTTGCCCAAGCCTTCGGTCGATACCGGCATGGGTCTGGAGCGCATCGCCGCCGTGTTGCAGCAGGTGCATGCCAATTACGAGATCGACCTGTTCCAGAGTCTGATCAAGGCGGCAGCACGCGAGACGAATTGCCCGGATGCCGACGGCCCCTCGCTGCGCGTGCTGGCCGACCACATCCGTGCCTGTTCCTTCCTGATCGCCGATGGCGTCATCCCCGGCAACGAAGGGCGCGGCTATGTCCTGCGCCGCATTATCCGGCGTGCCATCCGCCATGGCTACAAGCTGGGCGCCCGCGCGGCCTTCTTCAACCGCATGGTGCCGGACCTGGTCGCCGAGATGGGTAGCGCCTATCCCGAACTGGTCGCCGGCGAGAAGCGCGTCATCGACGTGTTGCGCCAGGAAGAAGATCGCTTCTTCGCCACCATCGAACACGGCATGGCGATTCTCGAAGGCGAACTGGCGGCGATGGGTGGCAAAGGCGTATTTAACGGTGAGACGGCCTTCAAGCTGCACGATACCTTCGGCTTCCCGCTTGACCTGACAGCCGACATCTGCCGCGAGCGCGGCGTGAGCGTCGACAGCGCCGGTTTCGAGATGGCGATGAACCGGCAGAAGGAGCAGGCGCGCGCCGCCGGCAAGTTCAGGATGGCGACGGCGCTGGACTACAGCGGCCCGGCGACCACCTTCCACGGCTACGAAACGCTCGAATTCAAGGGCAAGGTGCTAGCGCTCTACAAGGAAGGCAGCCCGGTCAGCGAGTTGAATGAAGGCGATCTGGGCGTCGTGGTGCTTGACGAGACGCCGTTCTACGCCGAATCCGGCGGTCAGGTCGGCGACCGCGGGGTCGTGCAGTCGGCGCGGGGGATTTTCGCTGTCGAAGATACGCAGAAGATTCAGGCTGCCGTCTTCGGTCATCAGGGCGTGCTCAAGACCGGTGGCCTCAAGGTCGGCGATGCGGTCAATGCCAAAGTCGATCTGCTGGCACGCAAGCGCACCATGCGCAATCACTCGGCCACCCACCTGATGCACAAGGCCTTGCGTGAAGTGCTTGGCGAACATGTGCAGCAGAAGGGCTCACAGGTCGATGCGGACAAGACGCGTTTCGACTTTGTGCATAACCAGCCGTTGAGCGACGAGGAAATCCGCAAGGTCGAGAATCTCGTCAATTCCGAAATCCTCGACAACGTCGAGTGCCGGCATCGCGAAATGCCGATTGGCGAGGCGCAGAAGCTCGGCGCCATGATGCTTTTCGGCGAGAAGTACGGCGACGAGGTGCGCGTGATCGACATCGGCTCCTCGCGCGAGCTTTGCGGCGGTACGCACGTGCAGCGCACAGGTGATATCGGCGTTTTCAGCATCGTTGCCGAAGGCGGTGTTGCGGCCGGTGTGCGCCGTGTCGAGGCGGTCACCGGCGACATCGCACTGGCCTACATGCAGGGCATGGAAACCGCGCTCGGCGGCGTCGCGGGGACGCTCAGGGTTCAACCCAGCGATGTGCAGGCCCGCGTCTACTCGATTCTCGACCAGGTCCGCCAACTTGAGCGCGAACTGGCCGTGCTCAAGGGCAAGCAGGTTTCGGCGCAAGGCGATGGCCTGGTCAACGGTGCTGTGAATGTGAAAGGGGTCAAGGTGCTGGCGGCAACGCTTGATGGCGCCGACATCAACGCCCTGCGCACAACGATGGACAAACTGCGCGACAAGCTCAAATCAGCGGTCCTGGTGCTGGCTTCGACTGCCGGCGGCAAAGTGACGCTGATCGCCGGAGTGACCCCCGATCTGACCGGCAAGGTCAAGGCCGGAGAACTGGTCAACATGGTCGCCCAGCAGGTCGGTGGCAAGGGCGGCGGGCGGCCGGACATGGCGCAGGCGGGCGGTACCGATCCGGCTGGATTGCCGGGGGCGCTGGCTTCGGTTCGGGCGTGGGTGGAGCAGCGGCTTTAGCGCTTTACCAGACTGTCATTGGCGAAAACGGCGGCTGTTCCCTGTTGGGGGCAGCCGTTTTTTATGCTTCTTCAATTGTACTTCCGGCGGTTTCCTATCTATATTGAAAATGCAGTCGTCAAAACGAAAGGAGTCATCATGTTCAAGCACATTCTTGTTCCGACAGATGGTTCTCAATTCTCCCAGGACACAGTCCGTCGGGCGGTTTCTTTTGCCAAGGAAGCCGGTGCCCGCATTACCGCCTTTTATGCCATGCGGGAAGTTCCTTACTACCTCGGTGACAAGAAGCTTCATATGCCGCCGCGGTCGGCGACCATCGAACTCGAGGAGAAGGAGGCACAAGAGATTCTCGGCGTTGTCGAAAATCTCTGCCGGGAAGCTGGCATTCCCTGCGACAAACTGACGCTGACCAACAACATTGTTTACGAGGCCATCATTGAAGCCGCAACCCAGAGTGGTTGTGACCTGATATTCATGGCTTCGCACGGTCATCGCGGCTTGAAAGCATTATTGCTGGGCAGCGAAACGACCAAGGTGCTCACGCACACGAAAATACCGGTGCTCGTCTTCCGTTGAGTCGCGGTCAAGCCCGGGCGCTGTGGACTAGAGCTTGCGGATCTTGTCCAGCAGCGCCGTGGTGGATTGCTGATGGATGAAAGGGATGGATACCGTTTTTCCTCCCCATCCGGTGACTTCGCTGCTGCCGACGATTTTGTCCACCGGCCAGTCGCCACCCTTGGCCAGTACATCCGGGCGGCAATCAAGAATACGCTCGAGCGGCGTGTCTTCGTCGAACCAGGTGACCAGCGAGACGCATTCGAGGGCGGCCATTATTGCCAGGCGGTCGGCGAGCGAATTCACCGGGCGGTCATCGCCCTTGCCCAACCGCTTAACGGAAGCATCCGAGTTGAGCGCGACCACCATTGACGCACCGAGTGCGCGCGCCTGTGCCAGCAGGGTGACGTGACCACGATGCAGGATGTCAAAACAGCCATTGGTGAAAACCAGCGGACGCGGTAGTTGCGCAAGATAATTGGCGAGTTCGCCGGGTGCGACAATTTTGGCTTCGAATGCCGGGGTACCGGAGGTGGTGGCTTGCATTATGTGCTCCGTGAGCAGGCGGGTCGGGCTTTGCCCCGCCGAACGCCATTCGAGTGCTTTGCGGCCCGCTGCGCCGAACAGTGTCAGCGCGACGAGCAGTGCAACAGGCGAATCGGCAAATCGGATTATGGATTTTTCACCGGGGCCGGCTTGTTGTTCGATTGGGCCATGTCAAGTTCCCTGGCCTTGGCCGGGGTGATGATCTCGAGCAGATTGACTACTTTCCTGACGCCGGAGGTGGTGCGCGCTACCTCGATGGCGGCGTCAGCTTCGGGTTGGGTCACCATGCCCAGCAGATAGGCGATGCCGGCTTCGGTAACCACTTTGACGTGCACCGGGTTGAACTTGCCGTTATCTAGCGAGCGACTCTTGACCTTGGAAGTGATGAAAGAATCGTTGCTGCGATCGGTGAACGAGCTGGACGGGCCGACGACGATTTCGTTATAGCTGCCCTGTACGTTCGGAACCTCGGTCACGATGCGTTCGATCTCGGTCTTGGCTTCGGCCGAGAACGCTTCCCCAGTGAGCAATACCTTGCGGTTATAGCTGGTGAAGTTGATATGCGCCCGGTCACCCAGTTTTTCGCGAACGCGCGCCGAGGCTTTCCACTCGATGGTTTCGTCTTCGGTCTGCGTGCCGACCGAACGGCGGTCTACGGCAGCCAGGACGCCGGTCGTGACGCCGGCCGCAACGATCGGGAAACAGCCCTGCAGGGCGGGCAGGACAGTGGCACCAAGCAGCAGCGCGGCGATGATGTTTTTACTCATTCTTCAACTCCTAAAAGCAGACAGTCAATAGCATCGCACAGGCAGTGGATGATCAGCAAATGGACTTCCTGAATACGTGCCGTGCGATCCGAGGAAACACAAATGTGAACATCCGTGTCGCGCAGTAGTTCGGCAATTTCACCGCCCCCTTTGCCGGTCAGCGCGACGACGCGAAGATCGTTGTCGTGGGCAGCATGAATGGCCTCGACCACGCTGGCCGAGTTGCCCGAAGTCGAGATGGCCAGCAGGACGTCTCCCGGTTGACCCAGTGCGCGTACCTGCCGGTCGAAAACAGCCTTGTAGCCATAGTCGTTGGCGACGGCGGTCATGATCGAACTGTCGGTGGTCAGCGCGATTGCGGCCAGTCCCTGGCGTTCCATCTCGAAACGGCCGACCAGTTCGGCGGCAAAGTGCTGTGCATCGGCGGCCGAGCCGCCGTTGCCGCAGGCGATGATTTTCCCGTTGCCGACCAGGCTGCCGACCATCACCTCGGCGGCCTCGGCTATGGGGGCAGCGAGCATTTCGACGGCGTCGAGTTTGGTCTGGGCGCTGTCCATGAAATGCTGGCCGATGCGTGAAATCAAATCCATGGTATTCATTATGTGAAAGTAAAACCAGACACTAGTCTAACATCACAGTTCCAAATAGACTTCAAACTCGACCCGTTGCCAGGGATCGGGGTCGTCACGCAGCTTCGAAACGCGGGCCTCCAGTTTCTCGCCGGCATCGAGCGCACGCGCCACGGCGCGGTTCTCGGCGCGCGGTACGTAGCCGAGTTGCTGGCCATTCCAGTCGACGCGGATGGCATTCCGGTCGTGGCGGTTGTCCGGCTCGCGGGTGAGTGTCAGTCGATCACCGGGGCGGATAGCATGCCACACCCGGGCGACAGCATAGTACTGGCTGCCTGCCAGTGGAGAGCTCTGCACCAGAATCTTTACCGATTCGGCAGCGGCGGGCAGTGCCGCCAAAAGGCTGGCGATGAGCAGGCTAGTTGGCAGAAAACGCATCACGAATCCATTGCAGGTTTTCTCCATCGAGCAATACGCAGTCGAAGCGGCAATTACATTCGTTTGCTGTGTTGGCCAGCAGATAGTGCTGCGCGGCAAGGATGATCCGCCGCTGCTTGGCCGGCGTGATGCTGGTGCCTGCGCCACCGTAGGCTGCGTTACGCCGCAGGCGGACTTCGACGAAGACCAGTACTTTGCCGTCGCGGCAAACGAGGTCGATTTCGCCGCCCCGGCAATAAAAGTTGCGGGCCAATACGACAAGACCACGCTTCTGGAGAAAGCGTGCCGCGGCTTCCTCGGCGCGGCTACCGATCGCTTTGCTCGATTCGCTCGTGGTATCGTTGTCGTTCATTGATGATGTGATCGCCATGACGCAAGACTCTCCCGCATTATATGTAGTGCCGACGCCACTTGGAAACCTCGGCGACATGACGCAGCGTGCCATTGACGTCCTGCGCCAGGTCAATTGGGTTGCCGCCGAAGATACGCGCCATAGTGCGCCTTTGCTCAGGCATCATGGCTGTACGGCCCGCCTGCTGGCGGCACACGAACATAACGAGGAGGCGGCGGCGCAGCAGGTGATTGCCCGCCTTTCCGATGGTGAATCGGTCGCCCTAGTTTCCGATGCCGGTACCCCGGCTATCTCTGACCCCGGTGCCCGGCTGGTGGCGCGGGTCAGGGCCGCTGGTTTTCGTGTCGTGCCGCTGCCGGGAGCCTGCGCGGCGGTGACTGCCTTATCGGCCTCCGGGCTTGCCGAGCCACATTTCCTGTTCTACGGCTTCCTGCCGGCCAGGGCGAAACAGCGCGAAGAGGCGCTGCGCGGGCTGATCGAGTTGCCCTATGCGCTGGTCTTCTACGAGGCACCGCACCGCATTCTGGAAACGGTCACGGCACTGGCGCGGATTTTTGGCCCGCAACGCACGCTGGTCATGGCGCGTGAACTGACCAAACTTTTTGAAACGATCCAAAGTTGCCCGCTTGGCGAAGCACTTGACTGGCTCTCGGCGGATGTCAATCGCCAGCGCGGCGAATTCGTTCTGCTCGTTTCCGGGGCGCCGGAAGCCCGCGACGATGGAGAAGGTGAGCGGGTACTCAAATTGCTGCTTGACGAGGGCTTGCCGGTCAAGCAGGCAGCGAAACTCGCGCATTCGATTAGCGGAGCGGGGAAGAATGCGCTGTATGAACTGGCTTTGTCTCTGAAGAATGCTTCGGGTAACGCCAGCCGATAAATCGACTAGAATCACGCTGATCAATTCCGGAGTCCAGCCATGCACATCACCCTTACCCGACCCGACGACTGGCATTTGCACCTGCGTGACGGCGCAGCACTCGCTGCCGTTCTGCCGCATTCCGCGCGCCAGTTTGCCCGTGCCATCATCATGCCGAACCTGCGGCCGCCGGTAACGACGGTGGCCGCGGCGGCCGAGTATCGCCGGCGCATTCTTGTCGCCTTGCCTGCGGGCATGAGTTTCGAGCCCCTGATGACGCTGTATCTCACCGACAACACACCGGCTGACGAGATCCGGCGCGCCGTCGACAGCGGATTCGTCAAGGCCGTCAAACTCTATCCGGCGGGGGCGACGACCAATTCGGATGCCGGCGTCACCAGCCTGGTCAACTGCGATGCGGCGCTGGCCGAAATGGAAAAACTGGCGCTGCCGCTGCTGGTGCATGGCGAGGTGACCGATCCGGCAATCGATATTTTCGACCGCGAGAATGTCTTCATCGACACCGTACTGCAGCCCTTGCTGGCGCGCAGACCGGGCTTGCGCGTGGTGTTCGAGCACATTACGACCAAGGATTCGGCAGACTTTGTCGTGGCCGCCGGAGACAACGTGGCGGCGACGATCACGGCGCATCATCTGCTCTATAACCGCAACGCCATTTTTACCGGTGGGCTGCGTCCCCACTACTACTGCCTGCCGGTGTTGAAGCGCGAGACGCATCGTGCGGCACTGGTCAGTGCGGCAACGTCCGGCAGCAGCAAGTTCTTTCTCGGTACCGATTCGGCGCCGCATACCTGTGCAACCAAGGAGGCATCATGCGGCTGTGCCGGCTGTTATACGGCGCACGCCGCACTGGAGTTTTATGCCGAAGCCTTTGCTGCAGCCGGTGCGCTTGACAGACTGGAGGCCTTTGCCAGTTTCAACGGGCCCGATTTCTACCGCCTGCCGCGCAATACCGGCAAGGTGACCCTGGAAAAACAGGCGTGGCTTGTTCCTCCGGCGTACGATTATGCCGCTGGCGACAAACTGGTACCCTTGCGTGCCGGCGAATCATTGACCTGGACGCTGGTTTCCTGAATCTCGATGTGATTGCTTTGCGAGGCCTGCGATGATGTGTTACGGATTCATGCCCAGACTACTGCCCCTGTTCCTGCTGCCGTTTCTTGTCGCGTGTTCCGATCAGCGTGCGACATTCGAGATCAAGGGCAGCGCCCACGCCTTGAGCCTGATCCGGGTGACGGGGATGCCGTGGGAGAAAACGGCGAAATATTCGATCGTCGCGGCGCGCATGCCCGACTGCATGCGTCGGCATGCGATGCCGGAGGCCAGCCCTGGCGCCAGTGTGGAGGTTTATTCGCCCGGCAACGAGGCCTGGATTCTGAAGCAGGACGGGAGCCTGTTCGTGACCGAAACGCGTACCTGCGAAGGTTTTGCCCGGCTCGACAAGGTGCCGGAAGGCGGTCTGGGGCCGCTGATGGGCCGCTTCGAGATACGCAATGACACACTGGTATTCACCGCTGCGCCCCGGGTGGAAGCTCCCACGCTGCCGGTGCCGGCTGAGTCGGTTCCTGCGCTACCTGTTGCACTGCCTCCGTCTCCGGCATCAACCTGACCCTCTCGCCGCGTCAGCGTATAATTACTGCGGGAAGTCGGCCAGGCAACCGCTGGGCGAAGGGCGCAAGCCTCAGCCGAGAGGAAAGTCCGGGCTTCGCAGAGCAAGATGCCGGTTAACGACCGGGCACCGTGAGGTGACGGAAAGTGCAACAGAGAATAGACCGCCGATGGCCGAAGGGCTTGTCGCCGCAAGGCGACAAAGTCCCTTAATGTAGTGCGGGGGCCACCCGGCGAAAGCTGGGTGTGCAGGCGCGCTACACGGATCAGGCAAGGGTGAAACGGCGCCTCGGTGAAAGCTGGGGCGGTTGGACTTAGGTCCGGCGCCTCGGTGAAAGCTGGGGCGGTCGGGCGAAAGCCCGACCGAGGTAAGAGCTCACCGCGGACGTGGTAACACGGACGGCATGGCAAACCCCATGGTAGGCTGCTTGAGCGTACTGGCAACAGTGCGCCTAGAGGAATGGTTGTCCACGACAGAACCCGGCTTAACGACCGGCTTCCCACCTTCTTATTCGCCGGGCGCTGCCTGCCCTTGCCTTGATCCTCGCTGCTCAGGGGGGTGAGGGCCGGGTGCTATAATCGCCCGTCGCCCAACTTCAGCACACAGACTCCCGGCATGGCGCTATTTACTCTCGGCATCAATCACCGCACGGCACCGCTCTCGGTTCGCGAGCGGCTGGCGTTCCATGCCGAAGAGCTGCGCCGGGCGCTGACTGACCTGGCGAGTGGCGGCCGGGTACTCGAAGCGGCGATCCTGTCGACCTGCAACCGCACCGAACTCTATTGTCAGGCTGATACGCCGCAAGTGGTCAGCCAGTGGCTGGCGGATTACCGCCGCATTTCCGGGCCCGAAATCGAGCCCTATCTCTATACCTATCCGGACCGCGACGCCGTGCGCCACGCCTTTCGCGTCGCCAGCGGGCTCGATTCGATGGTCCTCGGAGAGCCGCAGATTCTTGGCCAGATGAAGGAGGCCATGCGCATCGCCCGCGAGGCCGGTACGCTCGGCACAACCCTGCACAAGCTGTTCCAGAATTCCTTTGCCGTGGCCAAGGACGTGCGTTCGACGACGGCGATCGGGGCCAATATCGTGTCCATGGCGGCGGCGACCGTGCGTCTGGCGGAACGCATCTTCGAGCGCATTGCCGAGCAGCGCATCCTCTTCATCGGCGCCGGGGAAATGATCGAGCTGTGCGCCACCCACTTCGCCGCGCAGAAACCGAAACAGATCGTCATCGCCAACCGAACGATTGATCGCGGACGCGCCCTAGCCGATCGGTATGGCGCCCTGGCGATTCGTTTGGAAGAAGTTGGCGAGCGACTGGCTGAGTTCGACATCGTCGTTTCCTGCACTGCCAGCCAATTGCCGATTCTCGGGCTGGGGCTGGTCGAGCGCGCCGTCAAGGCGCGCCGCCACCGCCCGATGTTCATGGTCGATCTGGCCGTGCCACGCGACATCGAAGTCGAAGTCGGCGAACTGGACGATGTTTTTCTCTATACCGTCGATGACCTGGTGCAGGTCGTCGAGTCCGGGCTGGAATCAAGACAGGCGGCGGTTGCCGGAGCCCAGACGATCGTCGATGCGCGCGTCGACAGCTTCCTGCTCTGGCTGCAAACGCGCGAGAGTGTGCCGGTGATCCGTTCGCTGCGCGATGCCGCGGAACGCACCCGCCGGCATGAAATGGAGCATGCGCTCAAGCTCTTGGCCAAGGGCGAAGACCCGGCGCACGTGCTCGACCAGTTCTCCCATCGCCTGACCAACAAGTTTCTGCATGCGCCGACGCAGGCCCTGAATCAGAGCGAAGGAGACCGCAGCGAGCTGCAGGCCATCGTTTCGCGCCTGTACCACCTTCATTCCGATTGACATGAAACAAAGCATACGCGACAAACTGGAGAATCTCGTCGGCCGTCTGGACGAGCTGGATCGCATCCTGTCCAGCGGCGAGGCCACGCGCGACATGGATCAGTATCGAAAGCTGACGCGCGAGCATGCCGAGCTCGGTCCCGTGGTGGCGCTCTACAAGAGCTGGCAGCAGGCCGCTGCCGATCTGCAGTCGGCGCTCGACATGATGGGCGATCCGGAAATGAAGGATCTGGCCGAAGCGGAGATGAAATCGGCCCGCGAGCGCCTGCCCGAAATCGAGATCGAGCTGCAGAGGCTGCTGCTGCCCAAGGATGACAACGACGAGCGTAATGTCTTTCTGGAAATCCGTGCCGGAACGGGCGGTGACGAGTCGGCGCTGTTTGCCGGCAACCTCTTCCGCATGTACACGCGTTTTGCCGAACGGCAACGCTGGCAGGTCGAAGTCGTGTCGGCCAGCGAGTCGGATGTGGGCGGTTACAAGGAAGTGATCGCGCGCATCATCGGCAATGGCGTGTATTCACGGCTCAAGTTCGAGTCGGGGGCACACCGTGTGCAGCGCGTGCCGGAAACAGAGGCGCAGGGCCGCATCCACACTTCGGCGTGTACCGTTGCCGTGATGCCGGAAGCCGATGAGTTGGCCGACGTGCAGATCAATCCCGCCGACATTCGCGTCGACACCTTTCGCGCCTCCGGTGCCGGTGGCCAGCATATCAACAAGACCGATTCGGCGATCCGCATCGTCCATCTGCCGACCGGCATCGTCGTCGAATGCCAAGACGGTCGTTCGCAGCACAAGAACAAGGCGCAAGCCATGTCGGTGCTGGTGGCGCGCATCAAGGACGCGCAGGAGCGCGAGCAGCACGCCAAGATCGCTTCGGAACGCAAGAGCCTGATCGGCAGCGGCGACCGTTCCGAGCGTATCCGCACCTACAACTTCCCGCAGGGGCGGGTGACCGACCATCGCATCAACCTGACGCTATACAAGATCGACTCGATCATGGACGGGGAGCTTGACGACCTGGTCGGCGCCTTATCCTCCGAGCACCAGGCCGAACTGCTGGCGGCACTGGCCGGACCGGAGTAGGGCTTATGCGCCCGCTGGTGAGTATTGGCGAGGCCTGGCGCCGGGCCGGTCGGCGCATCGACCGGCTGGACGCGCGCCTGTTGCTGGAGCGGGTCTGTGCCTGTACGCACGCCGAGCTGATCGCGCATGGCGAGCGTGAGCTGACGCCGGAGCAGTGGGCGCAGTTCGAGGCACTGCTGTTGCGGCGAGCCACTGGCGAGCCGCTGGCTTATCTGCTGGGCAGTGCCGACTTCTACGGACTCGAATTTGCCGTTTCTCCGGCGGTGCTGATTCCACGGCCCGATACCGAAGTGCTCGTCGATCAGGCGCGCGCACGGGCGCAGAAATTACCTGCCGCGCGCATCCTTGACCTCGGTACCGGTTCGGGCATCGTCGCCATCCTGCTGGCGCGGCTCTGTCCATCGGCAGCGCTGACGGCGGTCGATCTGTCGGCGGCCGCGCTGGAGGTGGCACAGGCCAATGCCACCCGGCATGGCGTACACATCCGTTTCCTTGAAGGCAACTGGTACGCGCCGCTGGGCGATGAGCGCTTTGACCTGATCGTGGCCAATCCGCCCTATATCGCCGCTGGCGATCCTCACCTGCAGCACAACGGTCTGCCCTTCGAACCGCCGCTCGCCCTGAGTGACAGGGTGGTCGGTGGCGACGGGCTGGCGTGCCTGCGCACGCTGGTCGCCGGGGCCGGCGACCATCTGTTGCCCGGTGGCTGGCTGTTGATTGAACACGGCTACGATCAGGCGGTCAAAGCCCGTGACTTGATGGACGCCGCTGGTTTTAGCACGATTGGCTCCTGGCGCGACGCGGCCGCGATTGAACGGGTGAGCGGCGGCAGTTTGCCTTGACGCCGGCTGGCGGATACCGGTAAACTTAATCCCGATTAATTTACTCAACTATAAAGAGGTTTTTCATGGATGTGCAGCAACTGATCAAGGAGCAGGTTACGGGCAACCCGGTGGTGCTCTACATGAAGGGAACGCCGAAAGCGCCGATGTGCGGTTTTTCGGCGACGGCGGTACAGATCCTGCAAGCCTGCAACCTGCCGCTCTTCTTCAGCGTCAACGTGCTCGAGGATCAGGCGATTCGTGATGGCGTAAAAGTTTATTCCGACTGGCCTACCGTCCCGCAACTCTACATTCGTGGCGAGTTCGT
This sequence comes from Accumulibacter sp., assembly GCA_020049495.1. Lineage (GTDB taxonomy): Bacteria > Pseudomonadota > Gammaproteobacteria > Burkholderiales > Rhodocyclaceae > Propionivibrio. The sequence continues at coordinate 37,748 of JAIFKU010000051.1, read as the reverse complement.
CGGTGGCTGCGACATTATGAAAGAGATGTATCAGAGCGGCGAACTCAAGCAGATGCTCGAAGGACTTGCCGTTCCGGATTGAGTCTCCGTAAGCGTTTTCCCCTTTGTGTTCATGGCGTCGGCGACAAAGCGAACTATTTCGCTGGCGTGCTTCAGGAACCCTTTGTAATCCTCGTGATCGCCGTCGACCAGCAGCAGGTGCGTGCGTTCCTTGCGCGATCCGGAGTGGATCAGCAAGGCGTCCTCGACCGGTACGGTCGTGTCATCAATCCCGTGTGCCAGCAGTACCGGACAGCCGATGTTGCGTATGGTATTTTGTGGCGCAATATCGCCAAAACGGTGACCGATCACGCGCTGAACGTAGCGCAGTGTATACCAGCCAAAGGGAATGAAAGGCACACGCCTGGACGTCAGGTAGCGACGCATGATTTGTTCTGGATGGGCAAAGGATGCCAGACTGACAACGGCAGCGATTTCACACCGTTGCGAGGCAAGCAGTAGCGCGGCGGCGGCACCGACCGAGTGACCAACCAGACCGATCAGATGGATGTCGGTTTCGGGTTGTTGCAGTAGCCAGTCAAGAGCACTTTCGAGATCTTCGGCAAAGCGCGGCAACGAGGAGAACGTGTCGGCATCGCTGTCGCCATGGTTGCGCGCGTCGATGAAAAGCAGCGCGAAACCGGCGTGGTTGAAGGGAGCGGCAAGAGGCAGCATCATCTCCCTGTTGCCTCCCCAGCCATGCAGAACGATGAGCGTGGGCGCCGGCAGATTACCTGTGGCCGGAACAAACCATCCGTGCAACTGCTTGCTGTTGGCCGTTGGCAGGCGAACTTCGCAGAATGGTAGTCCGCAGCTTGAAGGATTCGTTCTGGCACTGACTCGCGGCGCGCGCAGACCCAGCCGGATCAGCGCGTTGAGTACCAACAGGGAAAGCGCGAAGAGGGCAACTGACCCGAGCAGGAGAAGAATGACTGGAGCAATAAGTACCATAATGATTTCGGTCGTTTCGGCGTTATTCCGGCTTGGCGGCGCTCAATTCCTCGTCGGCGCGAACCGCTTCGGCGGCGTACATGAGGGTGGGTCGCCGCTCATGTGGGCGCATACGCTCAGTGTTTCCATGAACTGCTCGCGACTGACACCAAGGCGGATCAGGGCCTTGACGTGGAAGCCAATGCAGGCATCACAGCGGCCGGCAACACCGACGGCCAGCGCGATCAGTTCTTTTTCGAGTGCCGACAGAGCGCCGGGTGCCGAGTGCCGAGTGCCTTGGGAACATCACTGGTGATGGTGGCGAAGGATTTGCTCATGATCATTCCTCTGGTCATTAAATTAGAAAACTCTAATATAACATGAAATAAACAATACCAAGTATCGTCTACTCTGCAAGAATGGACGTCTGGCTTTGTCGCAGGTGAGCGGAATGCAAGAACTTTACTCAGTTATGGCGCGCATGGTGTTGGTCGGTATGGCGCTGGTTCTCTCGGCCTGTGCCGGTTACAGTGGCAGCAATCTGAAGCCGGGTATTGCCACCCTGTCCGAGGTGATTGCCACGATGGGTGCGCCGGCAATGCGCTGGAACGATGCGGATGGGCGCGTACAGTTAGCCTACCCGCGCGGACCCATGGCGACCCAGACCTTCATGGCCTTCATTGGCGCGGATGGTCGTCTGCAGCGGATCGAGGGGGTACTCACTCCGGAACATTTTGCGCGTATCGAAAATGGCAAGAGTGACCAGGCGGCTGTGCAGCGCATTCTGGGGCCGTCACAGCCGCACTGGACGGTTTATTTCAAAGCGCGCGATGAACTCGTCTGGGAATGGCGTTTCTGCGACGGCTGGAATCAGTCAGCGTTCTTTGATGTGCTGTTTGACGGGACGACCGGTATCGTGCGGTCGACTTATCAGCGGCCTGATCTCAGCGGGTGGGATGGGATAGCGCCAGGATGCGGTCACTAGAACGCCGCCAGTCGCGCGTTGGCCAGCGCCAGCCGGCTGGTCAGAACTTCAAGGAAAGACTGGTAGAAATGCATGCGGCAGGCCTCCGATGCCTGCCGCAATGCTTCGCCCTTGACGGTGACGATCTTGGATGCGGTCAGTGCGACGACATCGGCGCCACGGGTCTGCGTTCCTTTGCTGATGACCGCCATTTCGCCAAAGCAGTCGCCGGTGGTCAGTAGGTTGAGAATCCGGCCGTTTTTAGTGACTTTGAGTTCGCCTTCGGCGAGGAAACAGAAAAAATCGCCGGGGTCGCCGTCGCGCATAATGGTTTCTTCGGGCGAAACGCTGCTCCAGCGCGAAAAGCGTAATACCTCCCAGATCTCGACGTCGGAGAAATCGACGAAAAACGGCAGTTCGCGCAAGGTGTCGAATTTTTCCGATTCGGCAAAGTCACGCTTCGGTGCCTTCAACTGTTTGTTGCGGAAGGCCTGCGCCAGATCGTGGGCGAATTCCTCCCAGGTCTGATAGCGATCCCGGATGTCCTTGCTCATCGCCCTGGCGACGATGGCGTCGAGGACTTCCGGGATTTTCTTGCGGATAATCGAGGGTCTGACGGGTTCGGTGTTGATGATCTGGTAAATGATGTTGTAATTGGTGCTGGCCTGAAAGGGAAGCTGACCGGTGAGCAACTGGTACATCACTACCCCGAGCGAATAAATGTCGGTCTGGTGATCGAGCACCTGCTCCCGCACCTGTTGCGGCGACATGTACGCCGGAGAGCCGATCCCCGAGACTTGCGTGCGGTCGGGCGAATCAATGATGGCTGCACCAAAATCCGAGATCTTGATGTCCCCGGAATTCGGGTCGCTGCCGGCAAAGAGGATGTTGGCCGGCTTGATGTCGCGATGCGTGATGCCGATGCGGAACGCAAAATCGAGTGCCCGGGTGCACTTGAAAATGATTTCGACGACGCGTTCGATCGGCAGCAACTTGTCCGGCGTGGTGAAGTCTTCCAGCGTACTGCCGTGTACGTACTCCATGACGATATAGCACAGCGATTCAGCGACGACCGCGTCGTAGATCTGCACGATATGCGGGTGCGAGAGCTTGCCGACCAGCGAAGCCTCGTTCAGAAAGAGGTGCGTGTACAGTTTGCCGCGCTCCGGATTCTTGAGGATTTCCGGGAAGGCGACCTTGATTGCTACCTCGCGCTGGGTGAAGGGATCGTTGCCCAGATAGACCGTTGCCGTCGCGCCGCGTCCGATCTCTCGAACCAGGTCGTATTTACCGATCTTGTCCACGCCGGCCGTGCTTTCCTACAATCGACCACGAGCGCGCACGATGGCCGCGCGCACTTGGTCGGGCGAAGTACCGCCGAGGTGATTGCGTGAAGCCAGTGAGCCCTCGACGGTCAGCACCGGGAAAATGTCTTCGCTCACCAGCGGGGAAAAGCTTTGCAGTTCAGCCAGCGACAGTTGCGGCAGATCGACCCCGAGTTCTTCGGCACGCCGTACGGCCAGCCCGACGGCTTCATGCGCATCGCGGAAAGGCAGGCCCTTGCGCGTCAGGTAATCGGCTAGGTCAGTGGCTGTGGCAAAACCCTGACGCAGTGCTTCGCGCATGTTGTCCGGGCGGGCGGAGACGCCGGAAATCATTTCGGCATAGATGCGCAGCGTGTCGGTGACGGTATCTACGGCGTCGAACAACGGTTCCTTGTCTTCCTGGTTATCCTTGTTGTAAGCCAGCGGCTGGCCTTTCATCAGCGTCAGCAGAGCGGTCAGGTGGCCGTAGACGCGACCGGTCTTGCCGCGTGCGAGTTCGGCAACGTCAGGATTCTTTTTCTGTGGCATGATCGAACTGCCGGTACAGAAACGGTCGGCAATCCTGACGAAAGCGAAGCGCGGATTCATCCATAGCACCAGTTCTTCCGACATGCGCGAGAAGTGCATCATCAGGATCGCGCTGGCGGCGCAGAATTCGATGGCGAAATCGCGGTCGGAAACGGCGTCGAGCGAGTTTTCGCACACCCCCTCGAAGCCGAGTTCGGCGGCGACGAATTCGCGGTCGATCGCATAGGTCGTTCCGGCCAGTGCCGCCGCACCGAGCGGCAGGCAATTGGTACGCCGGCGCACGTCGGCAAGGCGTTCGCCGTCGCGCCGCGTCATCTCGAACCAGGCCAGCAGGTGGTGGCCGAAGGTAATCGGTTGCGCGACCTGCAAATGCGTGAAGCCCGGCATCGGGGTGGCTGCCTCGCGTTCGGCCAGATCGAGCAGATTGCTCTGGAACTGGGTCAGCAGGACCTGTATGTCATCGATCGAGTCGCGCAGATAGAGGCGGATGTCGGTCGCCACCTGGTCGTTGCGCGAGCGGCCGGTGTGCAGGCGCTTGCCGGCGTCGCCAACGAGCGTGGTCAGGCGTTTTTCAATGTTCAGATGCACGTCTTCGAGGTCGAGCGACCATTCGAAAACGCCGGCTTCGATCTCGGCCACGATCTGTGCCATGCCGCGCTGGATGTCGGCGAGATCGGACGCCGGAATGATGCCCTGCCTGGCCAGCATCCGCGCGTGCGCGAGCGAAGCGCGAACGTCCTGGCGCCACATGCGCTTGTCGAAGTCGACCGAAGCCGTGTAACGTTTGACAAGTTCGGACATCGGCTCGGAAAATCGGCCGGCCCAAGTGTATTGAGTAGAATTCGTTGGGATCATGATGATTGCAAGTTTGCAGGCGAAGCAGATTCGTGGGCTAGAATAGCTGGTGAAACCCTGACAGGCAGCAACTCCAGTTTATGCCAAGTATAAAGCAAAACCCGACGGGACAGCCGTTACCGGATTTTCGCAATTTCGGCGTCATGCTGCGCATCCTGCTCGGCGTGAACCTGCTGGCCTTTGCTGCGGCGCTGGTACAGAGCGCCGGCATTGTCGATTGTGTGCAGCGCTACGTCGATATGGCCGCCTCGGTGCAGCCCCTGCTGCTCTTCAACCTCTCGCTGCTGGCGCTGCTCGGCAGTGTCATGCCGCGTCTGCCGTTATGGCTGGCACAGTCGGCCGTGATCCTTCTGGCGGCGGCGTCTTCTGCACTGCTGCTTGATTTCTGGCGCTTCATGGGGCTCGACGATGGCGGCTGGGAGCGCTTGTTGCGTGCTGCCTTGCTCGGCGGGATGGCGGCCGGGGCCATCCTGTTCTATTTTGCCTTGCGCGCCCGGGCCTTTTCTCCGGCGTTGAGCGAGGCGCGCCTGCAGGCACTGACGGCGCGCATCCGTCCGCATTTCCTGTTCAACAGTCTGAATGCCGTGCTTTCGCTGATCCGCGCCGAGCCACGGCGTGCCGAGACGGCACTTGAGGATCTGGCCGATCTTTTCCGCGCCCTGATGCGCGATCATCGCGATCTGTTGCCGCTGGCCGACGAGATTGCCCTGTGCCGCCAGTATCTCAGTCTGGAAAAACTGCGCCTGGGTGAACGGCTCAGCGTCGAATGGGAGATCGTCGATGTGCCTGCCGATCTGAAAGTGCCGCCACTGATGTTGCAGCCCTTGCTGGAAAATGCTGTTTATCATGGCATCGAGCCTTCGGGCGAGGCCGGCACGGTACGTATCCGCTTTGCCCGGAGCGGGGACGAACTGCACATCGATCTGGCCAACCCATGCCGTGGCGGCGAAGGCGCGCAGGCCGGCAACCACATGGCACTGGACAACATCCGTGAGCGGCTAGCGTTGTATTATGACCTTGAAGGTCGCCTGGAAACAAAGGAAGTGATGCTCGACACCGGGCTGCGCGAGTACCGTGTGCATATCGTACTACCGTGCCGGAGTGTGAAACGGTGACAGCGCTGTCCGTGATCATTGTTGACGACGAAGCGCCGGCCCGCGCCCGCCTGCGCGATCTGCTGGCCGACGTGGCGGGCGAAGTGCCGAATGCCGTGGCGGCCGAAGCGGCCAATGGCCTGCTCGCCGTTGATGCCATCGCAGAGCATGTCATCGACGTGGCGCTGGTCGATATCCGCATGCCGAAGATGGATGGCATCGAACTGGCACGGCACCTCGCCCAGCTTGAAAAACCGCCGGCCATCATTTTCGTTACCGCCTACGACAGCTACGCAGTGCAGGCCTTCGAACTCAACGCCATCGACTACCTCGTCAAGCCGGTGCGGGCGCAGCGGCTGGCGGCGGCCCTGCAGAAAGTCCGGCAGAACCGCCCGGCTTCAGCGCAGGTTCTGGCCCAGTTGCAACAGGGGGCACGCACGCATCTTTCCTGCCACGAGCGGGGCCGGCTGCTGTTGATCCCGCTGCCGGAAATCATTTACCTCAAGGCCGATTTCAAGTACGTCACGGCGCGCACCGTCAGTCGGGAATACCTGCTCGACGAATCGCTGACGCATCTGGAAGAGGAATTCTCCGAGCGTTTCATCCGCCTGCATCGCAGTGCGCTGGTAGCCAAGGAAGCCATCGCCGGCTTCGAAAAGAGCACTGCCGAGGATAGCGAGGCGCAATGGCAGGCCCTGTTGCGCGGCATCCCCGAAAGATTGCCGGTCAGCCGCCGGCAGTGGCCGCTGGTCAAGTCTTACGCCAAGCAATTGAGTATGTGAAGTCAGTCACGGTGAAACTGACGGATCGGAAATTCATCCCTTCTTGCCCTCACCGCGCTGCCGCGCACCCTCTCCCGCGGGAGAGGGTTGGGGTGAGGGCGAAGTTGTTCAGGATTGACTTGCCCTTTTATTGTTGACAAATTGGCATGTTTGTTAGCATTCAAGAACCGATCATCGACGCCGCATTACGGCGCAAGCTGGTGCTGATCGCCGAAAGTTTTCAGCGCCTGACCGGACGCTCTCTGCTCGATGATGTTTCACCTCAAGGATTCTGGAATGCGCCGTGCGTTATCGTTGCCCACGGCACCGAGGCCGATCCGGTATTCTTTTACGGTAACCGGATGGCGCTTGACGTCTTTGAAATGGATTTCCCCCACTTCATTCAACTGCCTTCGCGTTTTTCAGCCGAGCCGTTGGCGCGGGAAGAGCGGGCGCGGTTGCTTGAACGCGTGAGTCGTGCCGGTTACATCGACGACTATGCCGGGGTGCGGATTTCGGCCACCGGCAAGCGCTTTCACATTGAGCAGGCGGTGGTGTGGAATCTGATTGATGCTAAAGGTGTCCTACACGGGCAGGCGGCGACGTTTGATCGGTGGCAGGTACTTTGAATGATCGGCCTGCAAGGCAGTAAATACGACCGTTCTGGCGTTGATGTTTCGTAGATCGCCATTTGACGGGAGCTCCAGGGCATCAACGGCAGCGTTTCCTCCCGCCGCGTCTGCGTAATTCGACGCATCGCGTCTCAGACAGTCCTCGCCGACCGCGCTCCCGACTCAACTGTACTGCTCGCCGGGGCCGAAGGGGATAGGGTGGCTTTCTCACACCGTACCTGAAATGAAAAGTTCTTCGTTGCGCTCGACTTGAAGTTCTATTACGGCTTTCCGGCGGTGAAATCTCTAGGGTAGTTGTCTCAGTTTGATCCCTGAGCGGCCTGATGACATCCGCAGGCAATATGGCCGCTTTATGATGGCTATGGAGCCATCTGAGTCAATCCTCTCAAAATATGTAACATCGTTTGCAATGAGGGATAGCGAGAATTATATTGAATTTTAGTGGATGTCATTTAATTTAAATTGCGCAGAATTGGACAGTTTGATGACAAGACATAGACGGTGGTTGTCGACTTTGATTTTCCTGACTGTGGTGGGATGTGCCACCACTCCGGTAGGGAATAGACAGTTGTTGAGCTTCCTGCAAGACGGAGTGACGACGCAGGAAGAGATTTACCTGCAGCTAGCTGAGCCTAGCGCGACATTCGAGGGTGGTCGGATACTGACCTACCGCCTAGACGAGGACAGCTCCGGTTATGTACTGTCAAAGAGGGTCGGTAGGGGGTTCACAGGCAAATATAGCCTGGTTCTGGCCATCGACGAAAAGGGGGTTTTGCGCCGGCATTCGTTGGTCAGGATCAAGGAAGAGTACCAGCAATAGGGACGCTTGATCATGAGCAGCGTGCTTCGGTCATCAATCCTTGCCGTCCTGGCTTCCGTCTCGCTTGCTGGCTGTCCGGTGCCACTTCCGCCAGGCTATGAGGGAAGTTCTCGACAAAATGTGCCCGGGATGGTTCCCGTATTCATAAAGCCAGCGGAGACTTCGCGCGAGGATGTGATGATGTGTCTCGGTGAACCAGACGCGGTTGCCGTCGACGAATCCTGGATTAGCTACGGTAGTTCTTATGGATACGGAGGGATTGCGCTGATCATGGCTGCCGGAGGGGGCGCTGGCGGAGTTGCCGTCTGGGGAATGCGATACCGCAGATTAATCGTTCCCTTCGATCGGCAGGGATTTGCTGTGCAGCCGATTTTCGAAGCGAAGAATTGCACGGGGGGCGGTTTCGCCTTAGGCAATGCCGGTGGCGTTTCTGCACCATGTCTGGACATATGGGGAAGCGATTTGCCCGAGAAATTCGGGCTGCCGGCAGTACGGCCTTGACCTGCCGCCATTAAATCATGGCCGTCGTCCTCCGCCATGTTGTTCCGGAGCCTGCACTATTAATGCTCGGCCTCTAATCAAAAAAGCGGTAGATGCAAACGTTTTGACGCTCCAGCAGCGGCATGTAAGGGATTTCGTGTATTCGCATCGCCGCAAAGACCGATCAAAAGTCTGGCGGCCAATTGGGCTAGGCGTCCGGTATTTGACGAGTGAGCGGCCGTTCGGGTAGCTCGAGTTTTCGCGGTTGCTAAGGCAGTTTCTGGCCGACAGTACCGGTTGCCGGATGACTGCTCTGATGCATCGGAAATAACGATACACACTTATGTGGTTTCGCTCATCAACCGTCACCTGCAGAAGAATCCGATTCCCGTTTTTCTTGTTTCCCGCCGTGTGCGCTGTATTCTTCTGGGATGCTTCGCGCTATCCGCTGTGGTTTAAGGGGTTTGACACCAGTGAAACAGAGTCGGCATGGTAGAATCCCGAGTGTTTCCATAGGGTTTTCCACCCGCCTGCTTTCAGGATTCTGCCTTGAAAAACCTTCCATCCGCTCCGGCACGTATCGTCATCGCGTCGCGCGAGTCGCGTCTGGCCATGTGGCAGGCCGAGCACATCCAGTCTCGTCTGTCAGCACTGTATCCGCAGACTGCCGTAGAAATTCTCGGAATGACGACACGCGGCGACCAGATTCTGGACCGGCCGTTGTCGCAGATCGGCGGCAAGGGCCTGTTCATCAAGGAACTTGAAATCGCCATGGCGGAGGGCCATGCCGACCTTGCGGTACATTCGCTCAAGGATGTACCGATGGAAATGCCGGAAGGGTTTGCGTTGACGGCCATCACGGCGCGCGAGAACCCATGCGATGCCTTGGTCTCGAATACGTATGACAGCCTTGATGCGCTGCCAGCCGGTGCCGTGGTGGGCACCTCCAGCCTGCGTCGCGAGGCGATTCTGCGCGCGCGGTATGCGCACCTGAGGATAGAACCCTTGCGCGGCAATCTCGACACGCGTTTGCGCAAACTCGACGCAGGGCAGTACGACGCGATCATCCTGGCCGCTGCCGGGCTGATCCGGCTTGGCCTGAAGGATAGGATCAGGACGCTGTTGACGCCTGAACAGTCGCTGCCGGCGCCCGGTCAGGGCGCGCTCGGGATCGAGATTGTTGCCGGCCGGGCCGATGCCGCGGCGTGGGTTGCACCGCTCAACGATGTTGACACCGCGCATTGCGTGCGTGCCGAGCGCAGCTTTTCCCGTGCGCTGGGTGGCAGTTGTCAGTTGCCGCTGGGCGCGCATGCCGTTCTGGAAAGCGGCGTGCTGTGCCTGCGCGGTTTCGTGGCCACGCCGGATGGCCGGCAGATGTTCAGCAGCGAACTGCGTGGTGATCCGGAAGACGATGCAGCCATCGGTCAGCGGCTGGCGCAACAATTGCGTAATCAAGGGGCGGACTCGCTGCTGGCTGCCCTGGCGTCACTTGCGATCGATCAATGAACAAACCCTTGCAGGGACGGCGCATTCTGGTGACCCGTCCTGCTGCCCTGGCCGGGCGGCTGGCCGGGTTGATCGCTGCGCAGGGCGGTGAGCCGGTTCTGTTCCCTTTGCTGGAAATCGGCCCGGCTGTCGATCCGCTGCCGTTGCAGCAGGCCATAGCACAACTGGACAGTTATGCCCTTGCCGTGTTCATCAGCCCGAATGCGGTCAACTACAGCGTTCCGCTCGTCCTGGCCAGTCGCCCGTGGCCGGCGGCAGTGCAGGCGGCAGCCATCGGTCAGAGCACGGCGCTGCAACTGGTTTCTTGCGGAATTGCGGAGGTGATCGTACCTTGCGGGCGTTTCGATTCGGAAGCTTTGCTTGAATTGCCGGTATTTCAGCCCGCACGCGTTGCGGGCAAGAACGTGCTGATCCTGCGCGGCAACGGCGGGCGGGAACTGCTGGCCGATACGCTGCTCGCACGCGGTGCGTCGGTAAACTGCGTAGCTTGCTACCAACGCTCGGCGCCGACTGATGCAAGGCCGCTCGTGTCGCTGTTGCGCAACAAGCGGCTTGATGCGCTGACGATTTCGTCCAGCGAGGGTTTGCGCAGTCTGTGGGCGCTGCTCGATACTGAGGGTTGCGAGCGATTGCGTCGCCTGCCGCTGTTCGTTGCGCATCCGCGTATCGCTGAAATGGCCGCAGAGCTCGGTCTGCAAATGATTGTCCTGACCGCGCCGGCCGATGCAGGTATCCTTGAAGGTTTGTGCAACTTTAGCTGGCTTCACCATGAATGACATTGTTGATCCGCAGCCGGTTTCATCTGCCCCATCCCCTCCGGCAGAACCCGCCGTGACCGCGCCGCCCGGACAAGCATCGCGCCAGTCCCTGAACGCTGCGTGGCGCAATCCCTGGCTGATCGTTGCGCTGCTTGCGCTCGGGCTGGCCGGCTGGCAATGGATCGAGACGCGGATCCGCTTGTCGGACACCCAGCAGGAGCTGGCAAAGCGCCTGTCCGAGAGCGATACGGTGGCCAGGGAGAGTCGCGCGCTGTCGAAACAGGCACAGGAACAACTGGCCGTGCTGCAGGGGAAACTTGGCGAACTTGAAGGCAAGCTCGCCGAATCGAAAAGCCAGCAGGCGACGCTGGAAAACCTCTATCAGGATCTGGCACGCAGCCGCGACGAATGGGCGCTGGCCGAGATCGAACAGAGCGTGACGCTGGCCGCGCAGCAGTTGCAACTGGCCGGCAATGTACAGGGTGCGGTGCTGGCACTGCAGGCTGCCGATGCCCGTCTGGCCGGCAATAGCCGTCCGCAGTTCATCGGTTTGCGCAAGGTGCTGGGGCGCGATCTGGACAAGCTGCGGGCGCTGCCGCAGGTCGATCTGCCCGGTATGAACCTGAGTCTGGAGAGCGTCATCGCCGCCGTCGATGCGCTACCGCTGGCCGTTGATGGCCGTCCGCGAGACGAAGGCAGGCCTAAGGCTGCGTCTGATTTGTCTACGGCGCCCGTGGTTTCGCTGGCATTCTGGCAACATCTGGCCACGGAATTGTGGAGGGAATTGCGCGGACTGATTCGCATCCAGCGCTTTGACCGCGATGAGCCTGTCTTGCTGGCGCCGGGGCAGGCCTTCTTCCTGCGCGAGAATCTCAAGCTGCGTCTGCTCAATGCGCGCCTGGCCCTGCTGGCGCACGACCAATGGACTTTCCGCAACGAACTCGGGCAGGCCCTGGTCTGGGTCGATCGCTATTTTGACGGCCGTGAGAAATCCGTGCACGCCGCTCATGCCACGCTCAAGCAGCTGTCGGCGACCGAAATCAATATCGCATTTCCCAGCCTCAACGAGAGTCTTTCGGCGATCAAGAATTTCAAGCTCGGCAAGGAGCGTAAATGAAAGGCCTGCTCTGGGTACTGGCGCTCTTTGCACTGGCTGTCGGCATCTCGCTGGCAGCGCATTTCAATGAGGGCTACGTGCTTCTGGTGTTTCCGCCGTATCGTGCCGAACTGTCGCTCAATCTGGCCATTGTGCTTTGTCTTGGCAGCTTTCTGATGTTTTACGGGCTGTTGCGTGCGGTGGCATTGACCCGTTCACTGCCCCGGCGGGTACGCGAGTTTCGCCAGCGCCGCCAGCGCGAAAAAATGATCGAAACCTTTTACGAGGCGGCGCGCCTGCTTTTTGAAGGGCGTTTCAGTCAGGCCTTGAAGAAGGCGGGGGAGGTTCATGCTTCAGGTCAGTCACCGGCACTGGCCGCACTGCTTGCGGCGCGTTCGGCGCAGCGCCTGCGTGAACCGGCCAAGCTGCAAGCCTGGCTTGATCGGGCGGTGCACGACGACCCGAAAATGCTACCGGCAAGCCTGATGCTGACAGCGGAAATGCATATCGAGATGCACCGTTTTGATGATGCCGTTGCCGCGCTCAAGCGTTTGCAGCAAAACTCCGGGCGGCACATCGCCGCGCTGCGCCTTGAATTGCGTGCCCAGCAGGGTTGCGCCAACTGGGACGAAGTGCTGCGCATTGCGCGCTTGCTAGAGAAGCACAATGCCCTGCTGCCTGAGCTGGCGCTGGAGATCAAGCTCAAGGCGCATCAGGAAAATATTCGCCAGTGGCGTTCCGAGCTGGCCCGCTTGCAGGCTTATCAAAGAACGATACCGGCACGGGAACGTAGTCCGCGTCTGGCGCGCACCTATGCCGAAGCCCTGATGGAACTGGGCGCGCACGATGAAGTGTGCGCTTTTATCGAGACCCAACTCGGCGAGGAATGGGATTCACGACTGATTTCCCTTTACGGGCAGGCACGCAGCGGCGATCTGAGCGCGCGCATTGCCTGTGCCGACCAATGGCTGCTGCAACATCGCGATGACGCCCAACTGCTGCTCGCGCTGGGGCGGATGTGTCTGCAGCAACGCCTGTGGGGCAAGGCGCAGACCTACCTGGAAGCTGCGCTGTCGCTGGCTGACCGGCGCGAAGTCCGCCTCGAACTGGCGCGCCTGTTCGAGCAGACCGAACGCGCTGACAAAGCGATGCCGCATTATCGGGCAGCGGCAGAGCAAATGGCCTGACCTTGAGAGCCTGTCGAACCATGAGCGGGTTTTTACCTGTCCAACTGAATTTTTTAGGATAATCCTGCTCATCCGGACAGGCACAAAATTCAGTGCAATTCCCGGATCAGTTTTACGTGCAAATCAACAGGCGGAGGGGTCTGCGCCGCCGTTTCGCCTACAACTATGGAGAAATCATGAAATCGGTATGTCTTAAACGGCCCGGCGACATTGCGCTGGTCGACATTTCCGTACCGCAGCGCGGCAAAGACGAGGTACTGGTCAGGGTGCGCAGCGCCGGCATTTGCGGATCGGATATCGGCGCTTACAAGGGGATCAATCCGCTGGTCAGCTACCCGCGCATCATCGGCCATGAAATCGCCGGCGAAATCGTCGAAGTTCCCGACGACGAAACCGAGCTGATGCCTGGCGATCACGTCGTTCTCGAACCCTACGTCTATTGCGGCGAGTGCTATCCGTGCTCGATCGGCCACACCAACTGCTGCGAAAACCTGACCGTTCGCGGTGTGCATATCGACGGCGGCATGGCTGAGTATGTCGCGCATCCGCGCCACCTGGTGCATCGGGCACCGACGACAATTCCATGGGAATTGCTGCCGCTCGCCGAACCGCTGGTGATCGCCATGCATGCGATCAGCCAGACAAAAGCACAGGCCGGCGAGGTCGTCGCGATTACCGGCGCCGGCCAGATCGGCCTGCTCGCCGCGCAGTATGCGCTGACGCTCGGCGCGATACCGATCGTCATCGATCCGGTCGAAGAACGCCTGGCTCTGGCACGCCGCGTCGGCGTCATGCATACGGTCAATCCGACGAGCTGCGATTCGCTCGCCGCGATCCGGGATATCTCACACGCGCGCATGGCCGAGGTTGTCATCGAGGCATCAGGCGACGCCCGCGCGATCCGCAATTCGATCGATTACGTTTCCTACGCCGGACGCATCGCTTTCGTCGGCTGGCCGAAAAGTGAAATCCCGCTGCCGACCGCGCTGTTCACCAAGAAGGAGCTTTCGCTCTTCGGTTCACGCAACAGCGTCGGGCAATTTCCCGAGAGCTTGCGCCTGATTGCCGAAGGCAAGGTCGATGTCTCGGTACTGCTGACCAAAACCGTTTCGATCGACGAAGCGCCGGCAACCGTCGTCGACATTGCCGAACATCCTGATCGCTACCTGAAAGTCACCTGCCTGATTTAGGCGGCGACCCGGAAATTCCAATAATTTTTCGCTGTTATACCTCACCAGACGCATGAACAACTCACATTCAAAGGAGATTTCGAGATGAGCAATACAATGGTTGGACTCGTTAAAACTGCCGACGGCGTCGGCAACATGGAGCTTCGCGAACTGCCGATTCCTGAGCCGAAAGCCGGGCAGGTGCAGATTGAAGTCGTCGCCACCGGTATCTGCGGTTCCGACCTGCATATCTATCATTCCGATATAGACTTGGCGATGAAGCTGCCGGTCATTACCGGCCACGAATTCTCCGGCGTCGTCACCAAGCTCGGCGAAGGCGTCGACAGTGTCAAGCTCGGCGACCGCGTTTCGGGAATTACCTCGTTCCAGACCTGCGGCAAATGCATCAATTGCAAAACCGGGAAAACCAATATCTGCCAGGACAAGAAGCTGATCGGCTATTGGTACGACGGTGCTTTCGCCAATTACATCGTCATTCCTGAAATCAACGTCCAGAAACTTCCCGACAATGTCAGCTTCCACGAAGGCGCGGTTCTCGAACCCCTGTGCTGTGCGATCGAGGCGGTCATCGAACTGACGCGCGTCAAGCCTGAAGACCTCGTCGTCGTCATGGGGCCCGGCCTGATCGGCCAACTCACCGCACAGCTCGCGCAGTTGTGCGGCGGTCGCGTGATCATCGTCGGTACCGGCAAGGATCAGAAGCGGCTGGTGCAGGCGAAGGGGCTCGGAATTCACCAGGCGGTCAATCTCGAAACGGAAGATCTGGCGAAAATCGTTACGGAGATGAGCGGCGGCCTCGGCGCTGACATCGTCTTTGAGTGTTCGGGCGCAGCGGCCGCCGCCCGGTCGGGTCTGCAGATCCTGCGCAAAGGCGGGCAATACACTCAGGTCGGCCTGTTCGGCAAGCCGATTGAAATCAATTACGAGTTGATCGCCTACAAAGAGGCAAAAGTCACCGGCTCGCTGGGCCAGAACTGGCTCAACTGGAATCTCGCGATCAAGCTGCTCAAGAACAAGCGGATCGAAGTGCTGCCGCTGGTTTCGGACATCCTGCCACTCGATCGCTGGGAAGAGGGCTTCGAGAAGTTTGCCAACGGCTCGGGTTTAAAGATCCTCCTCGAACCGATTGCCAAGCTGAGTTGAGATGAACGCCTCCGCGTAGCGAAACTCCAAGGAGAAGTCAATGAGTTAGTGACGTCTTTACTTTCATGATTCTGACCATCGTTATGTACCTCCTCGTCGCCCTCCCGCTAAAGTGGATGACGCGATAAGCTTATTGGACAAGAGAAAAACTGGAAATGTCGATGACGCAAAAAACCCCTCAAGTGCTAAGGCTGAATGAAAACGATAACGTGGCAATTGCCTTGAGACAATTGCACAAAGGGTCTTCTCTTGGTTCTGGTGAACTGGTAGCCAATAGTTTTATTGCGCCCGGTCACAAGCTTGCCTTGCGTGACATCAATGCGGGACAGTTGATTCTGCGCTATAACCAGGTCATTGGCATCGCCAGCGAACATATCCGGGCCGGCGATCATGTTCATACGCATAACGTTGGCATGTACGAGCAGTTGCACGACTATAAGTTCGGCGCAGATGCGAGAGAAACAAGATTTTTCGATACGTCTGCCAGCTTCAAGGGAATCATCAGGGACGATGGTCGTGCTGCAACACGAAATTACATCGGGGTCATTGCCAGCGTAAACTGCTCGGCAACGGTCGTTAGCACGATTGCCGACCATTTCCGCAGGGACATTCGACCGGAATCGCTAGCGGATTACCCGCAGATCGACAGTGTGGTGCCGATTACTCATCCCCTGGGATGTGGCGTTGACATGCAGGGCGATGCCATGGCGATGCTAAGGCGCACCCTGGCAGGGTACGTGATTCATCCTAATTTCCATTCTGTGTTAGTGATTGGTCTTGGCTGTGAAGCCCTGCAGATTGCCGATATCCTGCATGCAGGCAATGTGGCCGAATCAGCACGAATAAAGACAATGTTCATTCAAGAGAGCGGAGGAACGCGCAAGACTATTCAGGCGGGCATTGAAGCGGTGAAAACGATGCTTGCGACCGCCAACAACGTTCAACGGGTTGATGTGCCAGTATCACATATTTCCGTGGGTCTTCAATGTGGCGGCTCCGACAGCTATTCTGGAATCACCGCAAATCCGGCACTGGGGGCAGCAGTCGACCTGCTGGTGCGTCATGGCGGAACGGCCATTCTCTCCGAGACACCAGAAATATACGGGGCTGAACATCTTCTTGTCAGACGGGCCGTGAGTTCCGAGGTAGGGCAAAAACTTGTCGATCGTATTGTCTGGTGGAAAGACTATTGTGCGAAGAATGGTGCTGAACTGAACAACAATCCTACCGTTGGCAACAAACAGGGGGGGCTAACAACAATCCTGGAGAAATCGCTCGGTGGTGTGGCCAAAGGCGGCACGACAAATCTCGTGGAAGTCTATGAATACGCTGAACACGTGGCGAAGAGCGGCTTGGTCTTCATGGACTCTCCAGGATACGACCCGATCTCAACGACCGGCCAAATTGCTGGTGGCGCCAACATCATCTGCTTTACGACAGGCCGTGGTTCCGCGTTCGGATGCGTTCCATCACCATCGATTAAGCTGGCAAGCAATACCGTTCTATGGGACAGGCAGCAAGATGATATGGATATCAACTGCGGCCGGATTATCGATGAGAATCTGTCGATCGAAGAAATGGGTGCGGAGATTTTCCGGAAGATCGTCGCCGTTGCCTCGGGAGAACCGAGCAAGAGCGAACTTAACGGTTATGGACGTCTTGAGTTCATGCCATGGCTTACGGGAATCATTACGTAAGGGAAGCGGTTAATTTCCGAAAAAGACGCAGTGATTGATCTCTCAACCACTGCGTCAGCGACTAATTCCAATGAAGAATCAGAAAAGAATTACTTCAGCACGAACAACCTCAGGATATGCCTGTCGTAAAGGTTCTCAGAAACGCAGTTGCCTATTACCGTTTTATTCGTTTTGAGAGCACTGGTATATTCCAGACCGTATTCGGAAGCCACCTTATAGCCGACATGGATCAACTGGCGGAAGCTGGCGTTGTATTTCGGGTGGCCGGGAATGTGGCGAAGCGTCGAAGCGTAGTCTTCGCTGGTCCATTTGCTGATTGATTCAGGCGAAGGAAGTTTGTCGTCCTTGATATCGATTACTGCAGCGTATGGGCCGCAGAGTTCGTCCTTTCTGTTGAAGGCCTTGGTGTAGATGCTTTTCGCAAAAGCAAGACCAGCATCTCCAGAAATGGACAGCCCGATGACTTCTTCCAGCCAAGAGGTTCCCGCCGTTTTGACATGAATGCCTTTATCGTACTTCTTCAGTAATTTACCCATTACCGGGTAAATCGAGAATTTGTCGCTGCCGGAGTGAACGCTCAATTTCAGATCGGCTGGCAGACCAAAATTCTTCACCGCGTAATCGATAACCAGCATGTCTTCTTCGAATTCCTTGCCGAATTGTTCAACATTTCCTTCATAGTCGACACCCTTGTTGAAACGACCGGTAAATTTTGGCGCGATGGTTTGCGCCGGCACTTTCAAATCAGCAAGAGATTTCAGGATGAACAGCATATCCAGTGGTTTTTGCGGTTCATCTACCTCGTCCATGGAGACTTCGGTCACAAACTTGCCAGCACCTTTTTTCGAGACGATGTAGTTATAGATATTCGACGCTTCTATGGTCGCCAGCAGGAATTTTGCAGCGAACTTCTTCAGGTAGTCTTCGCTAACCTCAAAAGGATGAGCAATTCCGGGAATGCTGAGCGATCCGACATATTTTTTATGATCGGCGACAAACTTATCGATCTCGGTCTGAGAGGCCAGCTTGCCAATATAGTCGGCGACATCGAGCGTGAAGAAATCGGAAACATCGATAAAGCGATCGACGTTGGACAGGTTGATATGGTCGGCGTCAACAAAATAAGGACCGGTATACGCCATGGCTTTAACCGCTGCATCCGCTTCTTTTCGAGTGTCGGACGGTTCCGTATGAACTATGTTGTGTTCGCGGTTCGACTTGTTCCAAACCGGAGTGATGTCAATCTTGAGTTCCTTATGGGCTTTCAAGATAGCCGACAGCTGGGCTTCGCCCTGGTGCGAAAAACGATCACCAATACCAAATGAGTACTTCCCTAAGTTCATCATTTCATTTCCTTGGTTTATTGAAAATTGAAAGGTTTTTATCGGAACGATAAAAACCGTAAGGCAAAGGATGCGGAATTAAAACCTACCCTGCAAAGTATCCTTGATCTCTGTACCATGGTCAAATGCCTGTATTGGAGAGGCAATTAAAAGTGGTGGGCGAAAAGATACAAGACGCCATAGCAGTAGGGCGTGAAAGGCGAAGCGTTGCGCACCCTACTCCAGAATGAACTCCTCCAACAATTTCGATTGCACCCCGCCGATGCCGGTGATCAGTCGGCGCATATTTGACGTTATAATTCGTTACGAGAAGATGCGTAGCGAGTTGCTTGGCTATGGCAACGACGAGTTCCTGCTTTGGCAGGTCGGTGCAGTGATGTAAGTGCTTTCTGCATCGAGAGCCGGGTTGAGGAGAGTCCGGATTCTTGTCCGGGCAGTGCATTATTGCCCGGCATTCCCTCACAAAGCTTACCCAGTCAATAGAGCGGACGTCTTTGTGGAAAATATTTTTAATAAACAGGAGAAGCAAATGGCTGCAAAAGATCGAATGGCGGTACTGACGGCGATGATGGATCAGAGTGTGATCCCGGTGTTTTACCATCCGGACGTCGAGCTGTGCATCAACGTGATACAGGCCTGTGCCAATGGCGGGGCCAAGTGCGTTGAATTCACCAACCGGGGAGATTTTGCCGCCCAGGTCTTCTTTGATGTCACCAAACATTTTGCCAAGGCCGACGCCTCGGTGATCATGGGCGTAGGCTCGATCGTCGACGCCCCGACGGCCGGCATCTACATCACCAATGGCGCCAAGTTCGTCGTTGGCCCGCTGCTCAACGTCGACGTCGCCAAGGTCTGCAACCGCCGCTGCATCCCCTACAGCCCAGGGTGCGGCTCCGCCACCGAAATTGGCGACGCCCAGGAACTCGGCTGCGAACTGATCAAGGTTTTCCCCGGATCCTCCGTCGGCGGCCCGGATTTCGTCAAAAGCATCCTCGGCCCCATGCCGTGGACCCGCATCATGCCCACCGGCGGCGTCGAACCCACCGAAGAATCCCTGCGCAAATGGTTTGGCGCCGGCATCGTCGCCTGCGGCATTGGCTCCAACATGATTACCAAGAAACTGCTCGACGCCAAAGACTACAAAGGCATCGAAGAGAACGTGCGCAAGACCCTGCAACTGGTCAAGAGCATCAAGGCCGAACTGGCGGCCAAGAACTAATCCGGAAAAGGACGATAGCCATGTCTGAATTGATCATCAAACCGGTCGCCGGCACCAAGTGGGACTGCCTCTCTTTCGGCGAAGTCATGCTGCGCTTTGATCCCGGCTTTGGCCGCGTACGCAACGCCCGCAGCTTCCAGGTCTGGGAAGGCGGCGGCGAATACAACGTCGCCCGCGCCATGCGTAAATGCTGGGGCCAGCGCGCTGCCGTCGTCACCGCCCTGCCCAAGAACGACATCGGCTGGCTGGTCGAAGACTTCATCATGCAGGGCGGCGTCGACATGAGTCACGTCATCTGGCGCGACTTCGACGGTCTGGGCAAGAACACCCGCGTCGGCCTCAACTTCACCGAAAAGGGCTTCGGCATCCGTCCGGCGCTCGGCTGTTCCGACCGCGGCTACACCGCCGCCTCGCAAATCCGCCCCGGTGAAGTCAACTGGGAAAAGATCTTCGGCGAAGAAGGCGTGCGCTGGTTCCACACCGGCGGCATCTTTGCTGCACTGGCCCCCAACACCGCCGAAGCCGTCATCGAAGCCGTCGAAGTGGCCAAGAAGTACGGCACCGTCGTCGCCTACGACCTCAACTACCGCGCCTCGCTGTGGAAGAGCCAGGGCGGCAAGGACGCCGCACAGCGCGTCAATCGCACCATTGCCAAGTACGTCGACGTAATGATCGGCAACGAAGAAGACTTTACCGCCTGTCTGGGTTTTGAAGTCGAAGGCGCCGACGAACACCTGACGACGATCGAAACCGACAGCTTCAAGAAGATGATCCAGACCGCCGTCGCCGAGTTTCCCAACTTCAAGGTTGCCGCCACCACGCTGCGCAAGGCGACTACGGCGACGCTCAATGACTGGGCTGCATTGCTCTACTACCAGGGCGAGCTGTATCAGTCGATGGAACGCGACAACCTGGAAATCTACGACCGCGTCGGTGGCGGTGACGGTTTTGCCTCCGGACTGGCCTACGGCTTCCTCGAAGGCAAGGGGCCGCAGGCCGCGGTCGAGTACGGTGCGGCACACGGGGCGCTGGCCATGACCACCCCGGGCGATACCTCGATGGTGCGCGTCGAGGAAGTCGAAGCCGCGATGAAGGGCAAGGGGGCACGCGTCATTCGCTGAGTTGATCTCCGCAGGAGAGTGTCAAGAAAGCCTGAACAGGTTTGTGACTTGTCCAGGCTTTTTTGTCGACTGAACTCCTGCCATGGATGGTTCCTCATTTCCCAGCGATTTTTGTGCGTCGTTGGTAATATCCAGAATTGTCACCCCCCTGTTCTGCACACGATTGCGTCAGTCGCAAGGTGCAGGAAAGCCTATTTTCGGAGATATGGGATGAAGGAAATTGTCGTTGTTGCGCCGATTAATTTCATGACTGAGGTCACTCGGCAAGTTATTGTTGAAAATCGCTACACCAATGTGGAACTGCTTGAAGGGGAGTTCCAGACTGGCGTCGAATTGACTCAGTTCGCCATTGATGAGGGAGCAAAGGTTATCATTTCCCGCGGCGGAACCTATGAGATGATCAAATCCGAATTCGACATCCCTGTGGTCGAGATAAAGGTAACTGCGTTTGACCTAATCGAGAGCCTCAAGGCTGTCAAGCAGACGGGAGAGAACGGGTTGATCGGAGTCATCGGTTATCGCAACGTCGTAGCTGGCGCCGAAATCATCGCTGAAATAATGGGCTTGAAAACAGTGTGTTTTGAAATCGAAAGCAAAGCTGCCATCCCCGCTGAAGTTGAGAGGCAGATCCAGCTAGGGGTCAGGGTTTTTATCGGCGATGGAAACGTTGTGGGTGCAGTTGCCAAATATAAATGCCGATCTGTTCTTGTGCAATCGGGCAGCCAGGCCGTTCAAAATGCTATCGAGCAAGCGAACAGCATTCTTTATGCCGCAAAGCAAGAAAAGGAAAAAGCGCAACAATTTTCGACCATTATCGATTTTGTTCACGACGGCATTATTGCGATCGACAACGCAGGGTTTGTCACGGTTTTTAACAGCGCATCGGAGAAACTCACCGGCTTTAACAAGCAGGAAGCCATTGGACAAAAGCTTACCGAGATTATTCCAGACACACGATTGCTGAACGTACTTGAAACAACCCGTTCGGAAATCGGCGACATCCAGCGCTTGAATAATCAAACCGTGATTGCAGCCAACAGGGTGCCGGTAATTGTCGACGGCGAAGTCAGAGGAGCAGTTGCAACGTATCAGGACATTACTGAAGTCCAGAAACTTGAACAGACAATTCGCATCAGGCTCTCGGAAAAGGGATTTGTAGCGCAGTACAATTTTTCCGATATTGTCCATCAGAGTAGTGCATTGTCAGCGTGCATCAAAATGGCACAAAAATTCGCCAAGTACGATACCTCGGTATTACTATGCGGCCCGTCGGGTGTAGGCAAAGAACTTTTTGCGCAAGGCATCCACAATAGTAGCCAGCGCAAGAATTCGCCATTTGTGGCGATTAACTGCGCTGCTCTGCCCGAGGCGTTGATTGAGAGCGAACTGTTCGGTTATGCCGAAGGTTCGTTTACGGGGGCGGCCAAAAAAGGGAAAGCGGGTCTGTTTGAAATGGCCCATGGGGGCACAATTTTTCTCGATGAGATCAGCGAATTACCGGTTCTTCTACAGGGACGGTTGTTAAGGGTTCTGCAGGAAAAGCAGGTTATGCGCATTGGCGACAATAAACTGATTCCTGTGGATGTCCGGGTTGTCTGTGCCACCAACCACGACTTGCGCAGTCTGGTCAGTCAAGGCCTGTTCAGAGGCGATCTTTACTTCAGAGTTGCCATTTTGAGCCTGTATATCCCCTCCTTGAATGAGCGCATGGAAGATATTGAACTGTTGAGTACCCACTTCGTCCAGGAGTATGGGTACAAGTATCGCAAAGGTCGAATGGCATTGGACTCAGAGGCGATTGCTTATCTGCGAAACTACACCTTTGAGGGCAATGTTCGCGAGTTACAGGGCATGATCGAACGCGCCGTCATTATCTGCGAAGGAAAAACTGTTGGCGTCGAGGATCTGACGGTCATGACCCGGTCAGAGACATCACGAGTATCTGATGAAGAGCCGAATTTGTTCCCCGAGGGTAGGACATTGAGGGAAGTCGAGGATTGGTATATTCATCATATCTACAAGAAGGCCAACAGCTCCATAAAAGAATCCGCTTCCATACTGGGTATCGAGCGCACCACGCTTTGGCGGCGAATCAAGGCAAAGCAGTTCCCGGTGCAGCAGTGAGGGGATTCAGATCTCTCACTTGCCCCGTCATATACTGCAATGCTCCTGCACCCCGGTCTAAGTTGCCTGGCTTCTGTCGCGGCGCATTGATTTAACCGAGTGTTCCCATCCTGTTGCCGCCTGATGTTGCGCGATTGCAGGGGAAATTATTATTCTGCAACATTCCGCACGTCTTCAGATTTTCCAATAAAAACAAAATATTGTAATAAAACAATAAGATAGAAAAATGTATGATATATGGCTCAGATATTGCTCAAAGAGTCTCGTTGATAGCAAAGGTCAAAAAAAGCCTGATGCGAGAGAAAGTCAGTGGTGGGCTGTGAAAAAATATGCCATTTATCGGAACCCGGCCCGAAAGCCTTCTACACCTCTTGTCAACGTGATACGCCGAATAATTTGCACGAACGGTAAAGAGCTATTGATATGAAAATTGGGTTGGGTAGTTATTCTTTTCGGTGGGCCTTCAAGGCTGGCATGGCGCCTGATGTTTTTTTGCAACTGGCATCCGATTTCGGTTCTGAAGTTGTTCAGCTTTGCGAAAACTCCGGTGTTGATCGACTGGATCAACAGGGTTTGAAGGAATTGGCCGGACTGGCTCGACGACTTAATCTGGTTCTGGAATGTGGCGGCAGCGGCGGTAGAAATCTGGCTCAAATGGAGGCAGGCATCCGACGGACGTCTTGTCTGGATGGAATCATCTATCGCTGTGTAATCGATTCGGACGGTTCCGCGCCTGATGCGGTGATTGCCAATTTACGAGAATTGCTACCTCTGCTCCGGGACTGCGGGGTGATCTTTTGTGCAGAAAATCATTTTAATTTTTCACCACAGACTCTGCGTCGGATTGTCGAAGAAGTCGACGATCCAGCGGTAGGCGTTTGCCTTGATCCGCTCAACTCGATCGGGCAATGGGTCGGGCCGGAAGAAACCATTCGCGAATTGATCTCATTTGCCCGCACGGCCCATATCAAAGACGCAAAGATTACACGTTCTGGGTCAGGGTTTGTGATTGCCGGCGTGCCCCTGGGGGAAGGTCATCTTGATCTGGCGGGTTATATAGCGACAGTTGCTCCCCGTGTTGAGAGCTTACTGCTTGAATCGTGGATGGAACCCGTTGATGGGGAGCGGGGGCCGCGTACCCTGGAACAAGAAGCTTTGTGGGCCAGGAATGGTTTGACACTGGTCAGTGAATTAACCAGCAGGTATCGGAAATGAGCAGGATGTCGATCATTTCCGGATTTTCACGCGAAGTCAATCACTGCAAAATATAAGGATTAATCATGAATTCTGATAACCCGTCGTTGCCCAATCGCTACGCTGTCATTACGGGTTTTTACGGGCGACAGGGCAATCGTTTCCTGGAATACCAAGCACAGCGCAGCATCAGCGAAAAGCTTCAGATGGTTTCCCGCACAACGGGCTGTGATGGTGTCGAGTTATGCTATCCCGATGATTTCACTGATTCAGCTCTGTTGCGCAAGCTGCTTGTGGATTTGAATCTCGGTGTTTCGGCGCTGAACTTTCGTTCGCGTAGACCGGGACAATGGATGCGTGGAGCATGGGCCTCGGAAAATGCCGTGGATCGTCAGGCTGTAGTCGACGATTGCCGTCGACTGATTGATATTGCTGCCGAAATCGGCGTACAACGGGTTACCAATTGCCCGCTCAACGATGGTTCCGACTTTGTGTTTGAGATGGATTATGCACGTGCCTATGACTATGCAGCGGAAGCATTTGCAGCGGTAGCCGCGCACCGAACCGACGTCAAACTGTGCATCGAATACAAACCCAACGAGCCACGTGCGCGCAGCCTGTTTGACACAGCAGGTGGGACGCTGGCCTTTGTTCAGATGGTCGGAGCTGCGAACCTTGGCGTTACGCTTGACATGGGACATGCGCTTGCAGCCGGCGAACGTCCAGCTCAATCCGCCGCGCTACTGGCGCGTGCCGGAAAATTGTTCTACGTTCAACTTAATGACAATGATGGCGCTTTCGACTGGGATTTGCCTCCCGGAGTATTGCGTTTCTGGGAAACCCTTGAATTTATTCACACCTTACCTCGACTCGGTTACTCAGGCGACTGGTATTCGTTTGACATCGTTCCCAAGGAGTTCGATCCGGTAAAGGTTTACAGCGATGCGTTCGCAATGACGCGTAAACTGGAAGCTATTGCCGGCCGCTTTGATGAGGCCCGGATTGCCGAACTTGTTCGGGAGCGCAATCCGACCGCTACGATGTCCTATCTGTTTTCACTGCTTTGATTTAAAGAACTGACTTGTTTCGCAACTTTTTTATTGGCATCAACCCACTGTCTGTCGGCTTAATAGGCCGCGCTCATGGTGGGTGACATGGCGAGTTGTTGCATGGTGTGGTAACTCGGTTCGTTCTTCAATCTTTATGAGGTATATCACTATGATCCGTATTTCAAGAATTCTGCTAACTCTTGTTCTGGCAATTTCTGCCTTACCAGTCTGCGCACAGAACTTCCCAACTAAGCCGATGCGACTCATTGTCGGATTTCCCCCAGGCGGAGGTTCGGACGCCTTCGCACGTACTCTGGGGCAGCGCCTCGGTGATCAACTCGGTCAGCAAGTGGTTGTTGACAATCGACCGGGAGCCAATGGAAATGTCGGTGCCGAGGTGGCGGCCAAGCTACCCGCAGATGGCCATAACCTGCTGCTCATCTCGACCTCGCAGGCGATCAACGTCAGCCTCTACGCCAAGCTCAACTACGACCTGCTCAAAGATTTTACGCCTGTGGCAATTATTGGCGCAGTACCGAATACCGTTGTCGTCAAGGCAGATCTGCCCGTCAAGAATGTGAAGGAGTATATTGCGCTGGCCAAGACGCGCAAGCTTACCTACGCCTCGTCTGGATCGGGAAGTCCGGAGCACCTGGCGGGCGAGATATTCAGTGCTCAGGCCGGAATCAAAATGGTTCATGTTCCCTATAAAGGAAGTGGGCAGTCGGTTATCGATCTGGCTGGCGGCCAGGTCGATTCGGGGTTCAATACCCTCCCCTCGGTCATCAACATGGCGAAGCAGGGCAAGGTCAAGGTTCTGGCCGTGACAACACTGAAGCGCAGCAATACGAGCCCCGATATTCCTACCGTCAACGAGACAGGTTTGCCGAATTACGAAATGTCCACCTGGTACGCGTTGGTTGTACCTTCAGCTACCCCGCCAGAAATTGTCCAGAAGCTTAATGAGGAGGTTAACAAGGCGATCGCCAGTACGGAAATTAAGGCACGATTGTTCGCACTTGGTGCCGATGCTGCGGAAAGCAACACTACGACGAAAGCCAGTGCATTCATTCGTAACGAGATCGACAGATATAAATCGGTAATTCAGAAGATGGGAATCAAGAACGAGTGAGGTGTGTATCTCGGGGGTTTCGTTGATGCAGCCCTAAAGGTAGCATTGATTTGAGATTGCGCTTACGGATGCGTTAAATTGGACTTGTTCCCAATCTGCCACACGATGCTTTGATGTGGCAGATTGGGCTGTTCAGTCGTTGAAGCGAAAAGGGGGGGGCGGTGTCTTTCGTTATCAGAGACCAGAAAAATTTCTGGACAGGAGTTTTGTATATCGGGTTTGCAGTCGCCGTGCTTTTGGTGGGCAGGGGGTATAACTTCGGATCGGCCAGCCGGATGGGACCAGGTTATTTCCCAACGGTGCTGGCCGGGTTGCTGTTTTTCTTCGGGTTACTTGCACTGATTCGTGGAATGCGCAAGGAAGGGGCGCCAATCGGACCCATTGCCTGGAAGGCTGCTGCCTTGGTGCTCTTGTCAATGGCCGCGTTCGGATTTTTGCTCGAACGCGCAGGGCTTCCCATCTCACTGGTCGTGCTGATTGTTGGTTGCGCTTCAGCAAGTGACAGGTTCAGATTCGAGTGGAAGGCGACAATGCTGGCGATCGGGTTGATCCTGTTCTGCGTACTGGTGTTTATCAAGGGACTGGGTTTGCCGATGCCTGTGCTCGGTTCCTGGTTCGGAAGTTAAGGGAAATCACATGGAAATCTTTGCCAATCTCTGGCTTGGGCTGCAGACTGCCGCGAGTTTTTCCAACCTTTTCTATTGCTTGATCGGCGTTGTGCTCGGTACCGCAATCGGTGTGCTGCCCGGCTTGGGTCCGGTAGCAACAATAGCCATGCTTTTGCCGATCACCTTCGGCCTGCAGCCGGTGACGGCGCTGATCATGTTGTCCGGCATCTTCTATGGCGCCCAGTACGGCGGCTCAACGACGGCGATACTAGTCAACCTGCCCGGTGAAACCTCCTCGGTGGTGACGTGCATTGATGGTTACCAGTTGGCCAAGCAGGGTAGAGCTGGCAAGGCGCTGGCAACAGCGGCGATCAGTTCATTCTTTGCTGGTACGGCCGTGACCTTGTTGATTGCGTTATTCTCCCCGCCACTGGCTGGAATGGCCTTGAAATTCGGGCCGGCCGAATATTTCTCACTGATGATGCTGGGTCTGGTGGCGTCGGTGGTGCTGGCGCGTGGCTCCCTGCCCAATGCGTTGGGAATGATTGTGTTGGGATTGCTGCTCGGAATTGTCGGCACTGATGTCAATTCCGGTGTGGCCCGGTTCAGCTTTGGCGCCTCGGAGTTGGCGGATGGCATCAGCTTCGTCGTCGTCGCAATGGGTGTCTTCGGCTTGGGTGAAGTCGTCGGCAATCTCGAGCAAGGTTCCAAAGAACGAAGCTTGCTGGTAAAAAAAGTCACCGGGTTGATGCTGACCAAGGAGGAATTCAAGTCCATCATCGCGCCTATGCTACGAGGAACCCTGCTCGGTTCGATTCTGGGTATTCTGCCCGGAGGTGGATCGTCCCTCTCGTCGTTTTCAGCTTATGCGCTGGAAAAAAAAATATCCAAGAACTCTGTTAATTTCGGGAAAGGCGCGATTGAGGGGGTGGCGGCTCCTGAAGCTGCAAACAACGCCGGCGCGCAGGCGTCATTCATTCCGATGCTGACACTGGGCATCCCTTCGAACGCGGTGATGGCGCTAATGATCGGGGCAATGATGATTCAAGGCATTCAGCCTGGTCCTCAAGTAATAACCGAGCAGCCAGCACTGTTCTGGGGTCTTGTGGCGTCGATGTGGATAGGCAACCTTTTGCTGGTCATTCTAAATCTGCCGCTGATCGGCTTGTGGGTAAAGATGGTGTCGGTTCCTTACCATCTGCTGTTTCCAGCCGTCGTTGTTTTTTGCGGGATCGGTGTGTTCAGCGTGTCCAACTCATCATTTGATGTTTACCTGATGGTGGTATTCGGCCTGTTGGGTTACATCTTCCGAAAGCTTGACTGCGAACCTGCTCCGATGATGCTCAGCTTTATCCTGGGGCCAATGATTGAAGAGTTCTTGCGCCGTGCTTTGCTGATCGCCGATGGTGACCCGATGGTCTTTTTGACGCGGCCGATCAGCGCAAGCTTACTTGGCATTTGTGCAGTGGTGATCATCATCGTCACGCTACCAGGGCTGCGCAAAAAACGTGAGGAAGTCTTTGTTGAAGACTGAATGTAGTAGCGAGTCAATATAGACGTATGGCGGAAAAGATGATCCGGCAATGGTACTTTTGCGCTGGCTGAAAACGGACTGTGTGAACGATTTTTCCCGGGTCGGGGGCCCATGATTCTCCGATCATTTTTGGAGTGGCCAATGGGCAGGTTGTTGTCGGCAAATACAGTCATGTGGTTGGTGCTGCTTGCTTTTTCACTACCTGTTGGCTGGTTTTTACGAAGCGTAGGATTGCCGGCCGCGTTCCTGGTCGGTCCGATGTTGTGCGGGATTGCACTCGGCTTGTCTGGAGTGCGTTTGGTGCTGCATCGACAATTATTTCAATATGCGCAATCGCTTATTGGTTGCGCAGTAGCCCAAAGCATCACGGCAGCCATTGTGATTGCAATCTTCAAGGATTGGCCAGTAATGCTCCTGATCGTTGGCAGCGTGGTGCTCGCAGGGGGGCTTGTGGGGTGGGTGCTGGTGAAATGCCACACCTTCCCGGGGACCACAGCTGCTTGGGGTTCGACACCGGGTGGGGCTGCCGCCATGGTCGCCATGGCGGAAGAGCATGGTGCTGATCCGCGTTTAGTGGCATTGATGCAGTATCTGCGGGTTCTGGTTGTTGTGCTGACGGCCTCAACGGTTTCACACTTCTTGATGGCTGCCGGACCATCAGCGATGATTCCCGCCGCCTCGACATTCTCCAGCCCGGATTCCAGTGCCTGGCAGCCTGTACTGGTTACCCTGTGCGTTGCTGGTGTTGGCGGGTTTTTTGGGCAATGGCTTCATATTCCGGCAGGGGCCATGCTGGTGCCCATGTTGCTGGGGTCCGTATTGCATTCCAGTGGTTTGACTGACATTTACCTGCCATTCTGGTTACAGGCCTGTGCCTCGGTGTTGCTCGGCTGGTATGTCGGGCTAGGTTTTAATCGGGAACTCCTGGTCTCCGTTTTTCGCATGTTGCCTCGTCTGCTGTTATCTACCGTATTACTGATTGGACTATGTTGCGGGTCTGCATGGCTGATGACCGAAATTCTGCACACCGATCCCTTGACCGCGTATTTGTCGACCAGTCCTGGCGGACTCGATTCAGTGATTCTTATTGCCATGGGTAGTCAAGCAGATGTTCCATTTGTGGTGGCAGTACAAACCCTGCGGCTTTTTCTGGTTATCCTGACCGGACCGAGCATTGCCCGGTTCATATGCCGGCACGCGTGAATTGGTGGGCACGAGGGCAACTCTTTGTATGGCCAAGAGTCAGGAGAATGGGATAGATGTTTTGCTGTGCAGAAGTGACTCTTGGGCTTAGAAGAGAAATAGGTGCTCAGTACGCTTCGTAGCGAGTTCCGCCACGCCGTTCGCCATTGCACAAGCGCCCGAAGAAGAGCAGGCCTTTGCCTTTGAGAATGAATGAACTGTTTTTGACCAGAACCTCTTTGCCCTTGTCCGGCGTGACGCAGGTGCCGTTGGTGCTCGAGTCGGTCAGCAGGATGCAATCTACCCGTCTTTCGAACCGGCAGTGGTTCCGGGAAACGTGATCCTCGACCAGGGTCAGATCGTTTGTCGGGTCGCGGCCAACCGTGAGCAAAGGATTGTCCTGAGTCAGTTCAAGTGTTTTGAGACCGATATTCAGCAGCAGATAGGCCCCTGGCGGGCGCGGCCCCTTGCTCGACGGCCATGAGGATTCTCCGCCAAAGGCCACCGAGGGTATCTCGCTGCGCCAATCGATCTTGTACGCGGCAATTCCGGCAAGGGCGTCGTTAATGAGACGGGTCAGCTTGCGCAGTTCGGGGTTGAGTGCTGCGACAACGATGTCCGAGGCCGCTATGCCATCGTCGATGGCGGCCAGTTGCGACGCAATTTCACGGGTGTCATCCGCGCCGTCTTTCAATCTTTGGCGGACGATGCCCTGGTGGATGCCGATGCGCAAAGCCAGTCTGTTTGCCGAAACCTGTGGCAGTACGGCGCAGCGATGTTGCATTTCGCAGGCGCCAAGCAGCGCGGCGTCAGCGGTCTCGAAGGTGAGTTGCAGCCCACTGCTCAAGCGCTTCTCGATCTGGCCTCGGTAGGCTGTGACGACGCGCTCCATGCGATTCAGGCGTCGCTCGATGGGACGTCCTGCCTTGGCATCGTCGAAGTCCGCAGAGGCGCTGCTCGATCCTACCAACTCGGCATGGACGTAATATTTTCTGCGCGGTTTGCTCATGGCGATCATCTGTTGTGTTTGAACTCGGGAATACTATAACCCGAATTGAATATTATCGGCATTCTCTAGGGATTTGTTTGTTGCGGACACGTTTAATTGTCGTTGCTTTCGTACTCGGCAAGAGCCGGTTCGGGCTTACGTGGCCGGTAGCAGTTTGCTTCGACCACGATCCGGCTTCCTGGGTTCAGTCGTCGTGTTTTCAAAAAGCCGTGCCTGCCAGGTATCCCGCACTTGCAGGCGAGCTTCAAGCATGGCCGGGAACTTGTGCAGGCGCATTCCCCAATCCGGCGAAACCAGCACACTGGGGGGAACCTCGCTGCCCAGTCGCTGAATCTTGACATGTGGCGGAAGGTATTCGAGCACATCGATCACGGCGTCCAGATAGCTTTCTGGATCAAGCAGCGGAACACTCCCGGGCGCAGCGCGATACTGATTGGCGAGCCGCGTGCAACGCACGATCTGCAACTGGTGAAACTTGAGGGCGTCAAGCGGCAGGCGGGCGAGTGCTTTTGCGCCAGCAACCAGGCTTTCCTGCGTTTCAAGCGGCAGGCCGAGCAGCAGATGTCCGGTGATGAACAGGCCGCGCCGTGCCGCACGCCGGATCGCATCCTGCGTACAGGAAAAGTTGTGTCCGCGCAGGCATTCTTGCAGTACCTCGTCGGTGCACGACTCGATGCCGATTTCAAGCTCTACCGGCATGCGTGCTGACAACTCGGCGAGGTAATCGAGAATCTCTTCAGGCAGACAATCCGGGCGAGTGCCGATGACGATGCCGGAAATGTGCCGATGTGAAAGGGCGGCCTCGTAGATTCTCTTCAGGTTCTCGAGTTCGTCATAGGTGTTCGAATAACTCTGGAAATAAGCGAGGAATCCCATGCTTCTCGGATAGCGGCGGCGCATGAATTCGATGCCGGTATCGATCTGGGCGTTGATGTCGCGCTGCTCGCGCAGATAGCTGGGAGAAAAACCCTCGTTGCTGCAGAAGCTGCAACCACCGACGCCGAGTAAGCCGTCGCGGTTGGGGCAGGTGAATCCGGCGTCAATCGAGACTTTTTGCAGGCGCCCACCGTACTCCCGTCTGGCCCAGTCGTTATAGACATGGTAGCGGTGACCATTGAACCGGGAAAGGCATTCGGAAATGCCACTCATTGCGCACCCACCATCCTGAAGCTCAGGAGTCAGTATCGTCGGTCTGCGCATGTTGCCGGTACAGTCTCAGGTAACGTTCATCGGACTGCTTGAGGCGTTCGGCAGCAAGCCGGAAAAAAATCTGCAGCATCTTCGATTGCAGCCCGGGCGAGGCAGAGTGGAGTTGCGCATAGGGCCACTTGCCGATGGTTGCGGCGCTTGCAGTCAGCACCGTTGCCGCACGCGGCGATGGATTTTCTTCGGCAAAGGCGAGTTCGCCGAACAAGGTTCCCGGATCAAGCAGGGCAATCAGACGTCCTTTCTGCAATACCTTGGCTTCGCCCTTGAGCAGCAGGTAGCACGATATCGCGTTACCTCCCTCGCGGATCAGCAGCGTGCCGGCATTGACCTTGCGCCACTGGGAGATGCGCAGCAATTCCCAGAGCTGGGCGTCGTTGAGCGGAGCGAGCAGTGGAAGCTGGCGAAGCTGGTCATAGAGTTCGGCCTCGGCAGGGCGTTCTTCGGCTGCCGATTTTGTCTGCAGCGCTTTGGTACTGTGCGTGGATAGTGCCGAGAGCGCCGATGGCCAGTTGGCAAAACGGTCTTCGAGACTGCGCGCGAGCATCCTGTCGAGCAAGGCATTGAGGCTTTCCGGCAGATCTGGGCGGAAACTCGTGAGCGGATCGCGTTCGCCGTTCATTATCTTGTACATCAGCGAGGCCTGATCGGGGGCATCAAAAGGGCGTTTTCCGGTCAGCAGTTGATGCAGGACGATTCCCAGGGCGTAGATGTCTGCCTGAGGCGTGACCCAATGGCGGAAGAGTTCGGGCGCCATGTAGGCCAGTGAGCCGATATCCATGACCTGGGTCGAATCGTTATTGCTCTTCGACCAGTAAGCGGCACCGAAATCGCAAACCTTGGCTTCTCCTGTGCCCACGAGCTGCAGGTTGGCCGGTTTGATGTCGCGGTGCACAATACCAGCACGGCAGGCGTAGTCGAGTGCGCTCGCACATTTGTAGGCAATGTCCAGAACTTCGGAAACCGGTTTGAGATTACCGGGTTTGGTAAATGGTTCCAGTGTGCCATGCGGCAGATACTCCATGACCAGATAGGCGCTGTTGTCGCCAAAACCGGCATCGAATATTTCGACAATATAGGGATGGTGCAAACTACCGGCCATATGGACTTCGTTCAGCCACGCTTTGCGCACCAGGGCTTGATCCGATTCGTCGCTGAAGATATGGGCATGGGCGACCTTCAGCGCGACCTCGCGCTGAGCAAATGTATCCCAGGCGAAATAGACGGTTCCGCTTGCGCCGCGGCCAACTTCGGCGCGCACTTCGTAGCGCTGGCCGAGTCCGGCAGGAAGTTGGGCAAATGGGCTGTTTTCAGGCATGGCGTCGAAGAAACGAATAATTTATTGCTACCGTCATGGTAATCGCTTGCCGGTCTCTTGCGAAGGGTCTCCTATCAATTGCATATTCGTTATAGGAATAAACTAATAAACAAACAGACTTTGAAGTTCTATAGGGTTTGCCTATAGTGGAGCCGTATCTGCCGTTGCCCGCACCGTTTTCAGAACTTCAAGGAGTAACAAATGCCCCGCCTGATCCAAAAACTAGTGCTTGTCCTTGTTACTGCATGGGTGCTGCCGGCGCTGGCCGATAGTAGCCTGCTCAATGTTTCCTACGATGTTGCCCGCGATTTCTACAAGGATTACAACCCGATCTTCCAGAAATACTGGAAGGCCAGGTCGGGTGAGTCGGTCGAACTCAAGCAGTCGCACGCCGGTTCGAGCAAACAGGTGCGCGCCGTTGCCGATGGCCTTGAGGCCGATGTGGTGACGATGAATCAGGCCTCCGATGTCGATTTTCTGGCGGGAAAAGGCCTGGTGACCAAGGATTACGCGAAGAAGTTTCCGAATAATGCTTCGCCCTATACCTCGACGATGGTATTCATCGTGCGCAAGGGCAATCCCAGGGCCTTGCAGGATTGGGCAGATCTGATAAAGCCTGGTGTGCAGGTCATTCTGCCGCATCCGAAGAATACCGGTAACGGCCGCTATTCGTATCTCGCCGCCTGGGGCTATGCCCTCAGGCAGCCGGGTGGCAACGACAAGAGTGCGCAGGAATTCGTCAGCAAGCTGCTCAGGAACGCGCCGCTCTTTGCCTCGGGTGGCCGTGACGCAACGACGACCTTCATGCAGCGCAAGATCGGTGACGTGCTGGTCTCCTTCGAGAGCGAGGCCGAGTTGATCGCCAGGGAATTCGGCAAGGGTGAGTTCGACATAATTTATCCTTCGTTGTCGATTCTGACTGAATTTCCGGTGGCCATTGTCGACAAGGTGGTCGACAAGAAGGGAACACGCAAGCTGGCGCAGGCCTATCTGGATTATCTGTGGTCGAAGGAAGGGCAGGAGAATGCCGCGCAGAATTTCCTGCGTCCGCGTGATGCGGAACTGCTCAGAAAGTATGCGGCGCAGTTTCCAGCGATCAAGACCTTTACCGTCGATGAAGTCTTCGGTGGCTGGGCCAGGGCTACTCCAGCGCACTTCAGGGATGGTGGCACGTTTGATCAGATTTATCAGAGCAAGTGAGGTGTGGTTGCCATCACTTCTTTCGGTAAACGGCAATGAAGCGCGTTCTCCCCGGCTTTGGCCTGTCACTCGGCATTACACTGATTTACCTGTCATTGCTCATCCTGCTGCCGCTTTCCGGACTGGCGTTCAAGACGAGTTTGCTCAGCCTGGGCCAGTTCTTGGATATCGCCAGCGGTGAGCGAGCGCTCGCGTCATACCGAATAACCTTCGGTGCCTCGTTGCTCGCCGCCATGATCAACGCCGTGTTCGGCCTGGTCGTCGCCTGGGTCCTGGTGCGTTACGACTTCCCCGGAAAGCGTTTCGTCGATTCACTTGTCGATCTCCCCTTCGCCCTGCCGACGGCCGTCGCCGGCATCACGCTGGCCACGCTCTATGCCGGCAATGGCTGGATTGGCCGTTATCTCGAAGCGCTTGGCATCAAGGTGGCGTTCACACCGCTGGGCATCGTCGTGGCGTTGACCTTCATCGGCCTGCCTTTTGTCGTGCGCACGCTGCAGCCGGTGATCGAGGATATCGAACCGGAAATCGAGGAAGCGGCCGCCACACTCGGGGCTTCGCGTCTGCAAACCTTCGCTCGCGTCCTGTTGCCGGGAATATTTCCGGCGTTGCTCACCGGTTTCACGCTGGCGTTTTCGCGTGCCGTCGGCGAGTACGGGTCGGTCATCTTCATTGCCGGCAATATGCCGCTGATTTCCGAAATCACGCCCCTGCTGATCATCTCCAAGCTCGAACAATACGATGTGGTCGGCGCCACGGCATTGGCCTGCGTCATGCTGGTGATTTCCTTCGTTCTGCTGCTGGCGGTCAATGCCCTGCAATGGTGGGCGGCGAACCGGCATCACGGCAAGCACCGGGTGAGCCTATGAGCACGTCATCACGTCTGGCCAATTCCGAACCGCGCTGGTTGCGCCGGGTGCTGATCGGCACCGGCCTGGGCTTCCTGTTCTTGTTTCTGGCCTTGCCCTTGCTGGCCGTATTTGCCGAAGCCTTCAATGGCGGGTGGTCGGCGTACATCGAGGCGCTGAAGCACCCCGAAGCGCTCTCCGCCATCGGCCTGACCCTCTTCATTGCCGTCTTCGTGCTGCCCTTCAACATCCTGGCCGGCATCGCGGCGGCGTGGACCATCGCCAAGTTCGACTTCCGCGGCAAGAGCCTGCTGATCACGCTGATCGACCTGCCGTTTGCCGTGTCGCCGGTCGTTGTCGGCCTGGTCTTCCTGCTGATTTTCGGTGCGCAGGGCGCGTTCGGGCCGTGGTTTGCGGCGCACGACATCAAGGTCGTCTTTGCCCTGCCGGGGATGATCATCGTCACCCTGTTCATCACCTTCTCCTTCGTCGCGCGCGAGTTGATCCCGCTGATGCAGGCGCAGGGCCGGGATGAGGAGGAGGCCGCCATTTCACTCGGGGCGAGCGGCTGGAAAATGTTCTTTCGCGTTACATTGCCTAACATCAAATGGGGTTTGCTCTACGGTGTCATCCTGGCCAACGCGCGGGCGATGGGCGAGTTCGGCGCGGTGTCAGTGGTTTCCGGTCATATCCGGGGTGAGACCAACACGCTGCCGCTGCACGTGGAGATTCTTTACAACGAGTACAACGCGGTGGGCGCCTTCGCTGCGGCCTCGGTGCTGGCGCTGCTGGCGCTGGTGACGCTGGTCGCCAAGACGATAGTCGAGTGGCAGATGCGCAAGGAAACGGAAATGCTCGATGCGGCCTTGCCGCCTGAAGCCGTGAGGAATCAGGAGTGAAGAGTCAGGAGAAATTCGTTCTCCTCACCCCTCGCTATTGCTCCTCACTTCTTACTCTTCACTCCTCACTGAACTTACATTCATGAGCATAGAAATCTGTGGTGTCGGCAAACGTTTCGGCAGCTTTGTCGCACTCGATACTATCGACCTGCACATCCCGACCGGCGAACTGGTTGCGCTGCTGGGGCCGTCCGGCTGTGGCAAGACCACGCTGCTGCGCATAATCGCCGGCATGGAAACGGCCGATGCCGGGCATGTGAAATTCGCCGGCGAGGAAGCGACACACCTGCATGCGCGCGAACGCAAGGTCGGTTTCGTTTTCCAGCACTACGCGCTGTTCCGGCACTTGTCGGTGTTCGAAAACGTGGCTTTCGGCCTGCGCGTCAAGCCGAAGCGCGAACGTCCGGCCGAGGGCGAGATTCGCCGCCGGGTGATCGATCTGCTCAAGCTTGTTCAACTCGACTGGCTGGCCGAGCGTTATCCGTCACAGCTTTCCGGCGGTCAACGCCAGCGCATCGCGCTGGCGCGGGCGCTGGCCGTCGAACCCAAGGTGCTGCTGCTCGACGAGCCCTTTGGCGCGCTCGACACCAAGGTGCGCAAGGAATTGCGCCGCTGGCTGCGCCGCCTGCACGACGAGATGCACATTTCCAGCGTCTTCGTCACGCACGATCAGGAGGAAGCGCTGGAAGTGGCCGATCGCGTGGTGGTCATGAACCACGGCCGTGTCGAACAGATCGGCACGCCGGATGAGGTGTACTCCAATCCAGCATCACCCTTCGTCTATCAGTTTCTCGGCAACGTCAATGTCTTTCACAACCGGGTACATGGCAAGTGGGCCGACGTCGGGCGCGATGTTGCCGGTGATGACCCGGATAAAACTGCCGCAGGCGAGGCCATGGCCTTTGTCCGGCCGCACGACATCGATATCGAACACAAGCCCTTGCCGGGAGGGCTTGAGGCCCTGGTGCAGGACGTGCACGCCATCGGCCCGCTGGTGCGCGTTGAACTGGCGCACGCCTCCGAACTGATCGAGGTCGAACTCACGCGCGAGCGTGCGACTGTCCTGAACCTGGCGAGAGGCCAGACGGTCTGGCTCAAGCCACGTCAGATCAAGGTGTTCAAGGTCCTTGAAATGGCGCTGGAAGAGTGTGGATCGGGAATCTGATTGTTCTTCGAACAGATTCCACATAACCCGTGATGCAGTTGCTACGGGTGTCTTGAAACGGACTGCCCTGGATGGTAAGGTGCGTTCGGTTTCTGTGACTTGTCTTGTTGGGACTGTTGATTGACGAGCATTACAGGCCGGATTTCTTATCAGGAGGCTTGTTCAATGCTGGGTCCGCTGGTCAATAGCGCTGCACTGGTTTTCGGCGGGTTTTTTGGAGCCGCTCTGGGTCGATTCATCCCGGTTCGGGTCAAGGAGGCCCTGCCGCAGATCTGCGGAATCATCTCCGTGGGTATCGGTGCCGTTCTGACCAACAAGGTGCATGCCATGCCTGCGGTTGCACTGGCCCTGCTGGCGGGCACGCTCA
Source organism: Accumulibacter sp. (assembly GCA_020049495.1). Classification (GTDB taxonomy): domain Bacteria; phylum Pseudomonadota; class Gammaproteobacteria; order Burkholderiales; family Rhodocyclaceae; genus Propionivibrio. The sequence goes on along the minus strand of JAIFKU010000051.1, from coordinate 225 downwards.
TCGGCGAATTGCTGTTGCTGGAGCGCGGTCTGGGACTGGCCGTCAACTGGGCCAAGGCAAGAATCGGACAGGGCTTGTCGAATGAACGTGAAAATCCGCTGATCGACGGCTTCGTGGTCAAGTATGTGACGATAATCCTATAAACGGCAGTAGAACCTCATCTCTGCTAGGCTAGACGCTTACGTGACAAGGCTTACCGGGCTATTTCCGAGGCAGAAAGGAGTC
>JAIFKU010000009.1 GCA_020049495.1 Accumulibacter sp. | reverse complement strand
ATCGCTGACGAGGTCATGTGCGGCATGGGCCGCACCGGAGACTTGTTTGCCGTAGATCAGGAGAAGGTCATTCCCGATCTCGTGACCATTGCCAAGGGACTCGGCGGCGGCTATCAGCCGATCGGCGCGTTTCTGGCGCAGTCTAAAATCATCGATTCGATACGCAAGGGGAGTGGCCTGTTCCAGCACGGCCATACCTATATCGGACATCCAGTGGCCTGTGCCGCTGCCCTGGCCGTGCAGAAAGTCATTCAGCGAGACCAACTGCTGGCTGCCGTAAGGGATAAGGGAGCCTACCTGCGCCAGTTGCTGACCGAGCGTCTGGGTGCTCATCCGAATATTGGCGACATACGCGGGCGTGGTCTTTTCATGGCCCTGGAACTTGTACAAGACCGTGCGCGCAAAACGTCATTCGACCCATCCCTCAAGCTGCATACCAGAATCAAGTCGCAAGCCATAAGCAATGGGCTTCTGGTTTATCCGATGGGAGGAACTATTGATGGCCGGATCGGTGACCACGTTCTTCTCGCACCGCCTTTCATTGCCACCAATACAGATCTGGAGAAGATTGTCGACTTCCTCGCTGTTTCGATCCAGCAGGCGATCGACGCCGCCTTGAGGCAATAATCCCTTTCGTTCGCTGCCACTCCGTTCAGGGACGGCTGCGAACGCCCAGGTAATCCACCGTACCAAGTCAGGTAACGATTGGGCTGAGATAACTCGACCCGACTCGCTTACAACTTGAGACAAATCATTACAAAGCAACTCTAGTCCCTAACCCTGGCTGTGCGTTAACAGGAGTATGGATTGTTTAAATCGGAGTTGTCATGAAAAAAGCATTCAGTATCATCATCGCTGTGATCGTGCTCACCAGCCTATCGGCGTGCATGGTTGTGCCAGTCTATGATCGTCCGCACTACGGTAGATATTCTGGACATCACTACCACCATGATAGATGGGGTCATCGGCGTTGGTGAACCGCACAGAAGTCACGGTGCCGGAGTTCGTCAAACGCAAGGCGGCGCAGAACAAACAGTCATACTTTAGCCTCCGTCAATCGGCGTAGTTGTAAGTGACATTTCGTACCTTTCCGCCGTCCAGTTCAACGCGGCAGGCATGCCGGCCCAGCGTTCTTGCCTCGGCCAGGTAGGTCAGCCTTGTCCCTGAATCCAGATGCTGCCGCGGGCCGAGGCCATGGCGCTCGGCGAATGCCATCAACTGGCCGACATCCATACCCGGCGTGATTTGACGGCACACTACGGCTACCCGTACTTGGCCCGTTGCCGCCGAGTAGATGAAATATGCCACTCCGAACAAGACCATTGTGCTCGTGATTCTGGAAACCATTTGCCCCGGGGTCAGCCGCTCCACTTGAACTGTGAAATTGCCTCCCGACCTTTGCACCAAGGTGTTCAGCGGCCCCTTGTGCAGCCAGATGAATCCACACAGCCAATACAGACAGGACGAGGCAAAGAAGTTCGCCTCGCGCATGGCAAGCGCCTCCGGTTTAACGCTCAACCAATACAACCAGTAGCAGCCATCCACCGTGAAGTAATACCAGAACAGCGCGAGCGGAACCCAGCGCCAACGCCTGCCCCTGAAAACGTGCACTGACCAGGGCGCGGTGAGATAGGTCAGCATGGCCATGACGAAGCTGATCGTATAGTCCCAATCAGGCGCGCTGTAGTAGTCGGCTCCGACCACCAGCAATCCAAGGCCGAGAACGAAGCTTGCCAGCTTCCAAGGACGCAGATAGTCAACAATGAAGGCTTGCATAGAGCGATCGTTGCATAATCAGGCGTATAGCGCTAGGTTAACGATAACCCAATTGCGATCCATTGATGGCGCAGGCTTGTTCGGCTTTACCGCGCTGCTCGGCAGCAACCCGCCATGAGGCAGGATGAGTGATGATTCTACAAATATTTGGTGTTCTGGCCCTCCTGGCCGCTGGTGCAGCGTTCGTCATGCACATGCACACCAGCTTCGTGACCCAGGGCGGCGGCCTTGGCCAAAACCCTTGTGTGGCAGCGGCCACCTTCCAGGTGCCGCTGATGACCATGCTCGGACTTACGTTCCTGGACAAAGCGACAGGGTAGCTTGATCTACAGTGGTGGCAATGGCTGTTGATTTGGCTCATCGAGAGCGTTTTCGTCGCGGCGGCAACGATCTGGATTGGCAATATTGCCTACAAGAAAGCCAGATGAACGCCGGAGGAACGCTGACAGCCATGGTCTCGCCAAGCGTTATTGAAGGTAATCTTCTTGACCAGGAGGCGGACGTCATCGTCAATGCCTGGAATCGAAACATCATTCCCTGGTGGTTGCTTCTGCCCCAGGGCATATCGGGAGCGATCAAGAAGCGTGGGGGTTATCAGCCGTTTGTCGAACTCGGAAAGCTTGGCCCGATTCCCCTCGGTAGGGCTGTCCTGACCTCAGCAGGACGACTGCCTTACAAGGCCATCATCCACGTCGCCGGGATCGGCATGCTATGGCGCTCATCCAGGATGTCGATTCAGGGTTCGGTGGAGTCCGCCATGGCTCTGGTAAATCAGCATGGCTTTGCATCGGTGGCGTTTCCGGTCATCGGTGCGGGAACGGGCGGATACCCGCAGGCGGACGCCTTGCAACTGATGCTGGATGTCTTTGCCAGAGTATCGTCACCGGCATCGGTCGCCGTGGTTCGTTATCGAGAGATGAAGTGAGCCCAATTCTGCGCTTTCCCGTAGCGGCAAATCGGGGATTGGCTAACGAATCGTTGCGGCTTGCCGATTCGATGCAACTTCCGGCAGATAAACCTGGCGAAATTCCAGGGGCATTCGTCGGGCACTGCCGCTGCTCAGTTCGATGCACACGAGGTCCCATCGCCCTCTCAGGACCGTTGCGTGGTCGAACCCACGGACTAGCTGAAATCGGCGTTCGAGCGTGAGTTTGCCGTCACTGGCGGTCAGCCAGGTACCCAGGATCAACATGTCGCCAAGGGAACTCGGAAGCAGATAGTCGTACTCTCCGCGTCGAATAGCCATCCCGCGATCCAGACGGTGATAGTCGCTTATATCGAGGCCAATCGTCTTCGAATGTGACCATGCAACAGCTTCACACCACTGTACGTAGACGGCATTGTTCGTGTGATTCAGCCCGTCTATTTCGCTGGCGGAGGGTGTGATCGATACGGTGAAGGGGTCAGGGTAATCCCAGGGAGTTTTATCTTCGGTGTCAATGGATGTTCCGGACGGAGTATTTGCCATATTGACCTGACCCAAATGGGTCCAGTAGAAATTTGAAATTGAAGCAACCCGGCACTGATCGCAGCAATAAAGAATGCGTTCATGCCATGACTGTTGAGACATCAAGCGTCTAGCATGTTGCCATAATGCCGGCATTTGATAAACAAGCAAAAAAACGAACGCTTTTCACGCAAGCGCGAGCGGATAATAAATCGCTTGTTCGCCTATTTACTTGGGAAGCGCATTATCCTATTGCCTCGGCCCTATGAAGCATGGAACCTCCGTCATACCGGCGAAGGCGCCCCGAAGGTAAGGCGAAGCCGTCCTGAGGAAGTACTCTTGGGGTGCCGGTATCCAGTACTGCCGTTGATTTTCCTCCTGGACCCCGGGCTCTGCACCCCAAGGGTGTTTCCTGCGGGGCACATTTCCTTCGGTCACTTTCGCCGGGGTGACGATTTCATAAATTTGTGGGCCGGATCAATAAGCTTTTTTCCGGGTGTTCCACCTCGCCTGAACTGCAGGATGCATTGTGAGGTCTACAACCAGTGAATGCCCTTTGTCCAACATCCATCACATTACGGCGCCAGGAATAACCATGAAGTTCAGAAGACGCTTGGCATTCGGGTTTGGCGTACTGCTCAGTCTGTCTTTCGGACTCAGCCTTGCCGATGCATCCTTGACCGGCAGCAGTGTTGAAAGTCGAAGCTGGCGCACTGCACCGCGCCATTCAGCGGGCATCGCCCCTGACCCTGCCCGGCAGGCCGATATCGCCATTGTTCAGGTGTACGCGGCCTCAACGTATGGCTGGCGCGGTCTTTTTGCCATACATCCCTGGATCATCTACAAAAGATCGGGTGAAACCGCCTTCACCCGCTATGACGTGATCGGATGGAGCGGAAATGCTGTGGTCCAGCGTGACTACGCGCTTCCTGACGGGCTTTGGTATGGCGCGCAACCCAAGATCCTGGTAGACCATCGGGGCGACGGTGTCGATGCCATGATCAGCCAGATCGAGACGGCCATCAAAAGTTATCCTTATGCGGAGTCCTACCGCAGCTATCCGGGGCCCAACAGCAACACTTTTCTTGCCCACATCGGACGCGAGGTTCCCGCTTTGAAGCTCGACCTGCCGGCCAACGCGATCGGCAAGGATTACCGTCCGATCAGTCGTCCGTTGGGACTGTCGTCTTCAGGGAGTGGCGGACAGGTTTCTCTTCTCGGCCTGCTGGGGCTGAGCGTTGGCCTCGAGGAAGGCGGCTGGGGCTGAGCGTTGGCCTCGAGGAAGGCGTCGAGATGAACATTCTGGGGCTTAATTTCGGTCTCGATTTCAACAGCCCTGGTCTGCGCCTGCCATTTGTCGGGCGGCTGGGGGTGGACGATACGACGGTCTCAGGCAAGGCAACACCCCGATAAACCATGCGCAGACTCCATTCCTGAGTCCTGCAGACCGGCCCCGTGCATTCCGGGACGAATAACAAAGCATTGGAGTAGCCTTCTTCACAAGTCTCGAGCAACTCGAAATCCCAGATTCAGACATCGGCTATCTGGCGTATTCCAGTTGCGAAAAGAAGATCGAAGCCAGATCGGGAAGCTGTTCCACGCACCTCCACGCCTTATTCTCATCTCTCCGGAAGCGGGTCCTTGCGGATCTGTTTCCGGTGACTCCGCATAGTAGGTCTCTCCATACCAGTCGGCGACCCATTCCCACACATTCCCGTGCATGTCGTAAAGCCCGAATGCATTTGCTTCGTAGCTTCCCACCGGCGCAGTAAAGGCTGATGGGTCATTTGCGTCGATCACGATACTCTGCACGTGTCCGAATTCGGCATGCCGGGACAAATCGATTGCCCTGGCGAAGCGGGGCAATTCACCGGGGCTCTCCGAATTCGCGTATCTCGCTTGACGGCCAGCACGATTTGCATATTCCCACTCGGCTTCGGTCGGCAGGCGGTAATGCTCTCCCTCTCTGGAGCTGAGCCAACGAATGAAGGCCAGCGCATCGTTGTAGCTGACATTCACGACGGGATGCCTGTCTGTCTGGGCAAAACCAGGATTACGCCATGAGTACTCGAGCCGACGTCCCTCGCTTTGTCCACTCGAAACATTGTATCCCCAGCCGCCGGTTCCATCGGTTTCGGCTTCAGTCTGGTAGCCGGTTTCCTCGGTGAATAGACGGAACTGACCAACCGTCACCTCGAACTTGCTCAGCAGGAAAGCCCTGGAGATCCGGACACGATGTGCCGGGTACTCGTCGGCAAAATAGTCGGCAGTTTTCCCGGCATTCGGAAAAGCGGCTACCAGCGATTCTGCCGTCTCGGCACCCCCCATAAGGAACTCGCCCGAGCGAATCAACACCAACTCGGTACCGATGGCATCGACGAACAAATTGTCCCGGCTCCCGGATTGATAACGGGACTGTCGTTCGGTGGATGGCTTCGGAGAACCGGTTTCTGTCGCGCCAGCCAGGCAGGCCGTCAGCAGTAGAACAAAAAACAGGCAGCGTGGGAAATTCATGACATAAAGGCGAATTCTGTAAGCCATGCTCGGGATTCCAAGTATCAATCAGTCTGTAACGCTAAACAACAGCGGAAGCAGTCTAGTGCTTGCTTTCTTGAACCGTCAACGCGAACTGACGATTCTGAACAAGCAGTCCAGCCCGCGTTGATTTATGATCACCAGAAATGCAGTGATCTGAACAATTCAGCATCGACGCATAACGTAAAAACAGGAGGCCGCTATGGAGATGAAACGCATCAGTTCCGGGAAACTGTGCGCAATCGGATACGAACCGCGAGAACGCACCTTACGAGTCGAACTTAGCGATGGCAGTGTGATCGACTATGCGGGTGTCGGGGACGAGGTCTGGCGCCGGCTGTCGACCTCCGGTTCGGCGTGGAGTTATTACCGCGACAACATCGAAGAGGAATTCTCAGGCCGCAAAGCAGCCGCGACCCCCCACAAGAAATCCAATCCGCTTGACGAACTGTTCAAGACATAGAGATCGGCGGCTTAAGCGGGAAGCTGCCTTTACTTGTCACCGCGTCCACGACCGCTTTCCAGATTGTGCACATGGACATGCCGGCCGGCCTGGATATCTTGCGTGGCCAGGCCGATAGT
>JAIFKU010000017.1 GCA_020049495.1 Accumulibacter sp. | reverse complement strand
ACTATTGTGTTACATAGCCCATACTGTGAGGCAGCCACAATACGATTTCCGGAATGGTTGTAATGGCCAGCAGTAGCAACAACAATCCAACTAGGAACATCCACCCCTCGACCATCATGTCCTTGATCGGGATTCCGGTCAGGGCATTGGTTACGAACAGCAGCATGCCGAAAGGCGGATGAATCAGACCGATCATCATGTTCAATACGACTACCACGCCGAAATGAACCAGATCAATGTGCAGCGCATTGGCAATGGGCATCAGGATCGGAACGAAAACCAGCAACAGCACCGAGACGTCCATGAAGCAGCCGAGCACCAGAAACAGGACGTTGACCATCAGCAGAAACTGTACTTTGCTGAAATCCATGCCCAGCACCCAGTCCGCGAGGTGCTGCGGCACGCCTTCGGCCGTGAACGCGTAGTTCATCACGAACGAGCCGGCAATGATCATGGTGATCACCGAACTGCCACGTGTCGATTCCAGAATGACGTTAAAGAACGTTCTCCAGGTCAAGGCCCGGTAAACGACACAGGCCAGGATGAACGCATGCAAAGCGGCAACCGCGGCAGCCTCCGTCGGCGTAAAAGCGCCGGTATAAATACCCGTCAGTAAAACGATGGGCAAAGATAGTGGCAAGGCTCCCCGGTAAAAGATTTCCGGCCATTCGGACAATGGAATCCAGTCTTCCTTTGGCATCTTGCGATGGGTGGCGATGATGTGTACGGCAATCATCAGCACCACCGCCATCAGCACCCCAGGCACGACACCGGCAATGAACAGCGCGCCGACCGAAGCGCCCGACACCAGCCCGTAAATCACCAGCGGAATCGACGGCGGAATAATCGGCCCGATGGTGGCGCTGGCGACGACGATGGCGCCGGCAAAACCGGGGCTGTATTCCGGCTTCTTGAGCATCTGCTTGATGCTGACCAGTCCGGGGCCGGCCGCATCGGCAATCGCGCTGCCGCTCATCCCGGAAAAAATCACGCTGACCAGCACATCGACCTGCGCCAGGCCACCGGGAAGGCGACCGACCAGGATGCGGCAGAACTCGAACAGGCGATCACTGACGGTACCAGCGTTCATCAAATTGGCGGCCAGGATGAACAAGGGGACCGCAAGCAACACATAGCTGTTGTACAAGCCGTTGAGGATCTGCTCGGCAGCCATGCCCAGATCCTGACCTTTGACCGCCAGATAGGCCACACCACTGACCATCATCGAAAAGCCGATTGGCGCGCGCAGAAAAAAGCCTGCGACAAGGACGCCGATCAGCGCCAGCAGGGGGGCAGTCATTGTTGTTCCTTGGTGAATTTGAATTGGCCCATGATGACGGTGATGTTCCAGGCCGCTCGCACCGCCAGAGACACCAGCAACATGGCAAATGGCAGAAAGACCCACATGATGGGCCAGCCAAGAACCGGGGTGCCCTCGCGTGCCATGAAGTGAATGTAGTTCCAGCTTGCCGGCAAGGCCCAGGCCGACAGACCGCCGATGATCAGGTAACCGGCGATGCGCATCAGTTTTTGTACGGTCGCAGGGACGAGATCATAGAGCAGGCCGAACCTCACCTGCTCGTCTTCGGGAACCATGAAGGCAGCTGCCCACAGAACAACCCATATGTACAGGATGACGGCCAGTTCATCCGACCACATCAATGGCCGGTTGAATCCGAAACGGGCAGTGACCTGGACCACGAACGTGAGAAAGAGGCCAATGTATAAAAAACCGCCGACGATGTCGGCGGCATGTTTACACTTTTTTCCGATTTCAGCGAACCGCATTGATGCGCTCCAGCAGTCCCTTCGGCCAGGTTTTGGCAATATCCGACTTCATGTATTTTTCCTGCACCGTCTTGCGGAACGCGGCGACGTCAGGCGTCACTACTTTCAAGCCCTGCGCTTTGAAGAAGTCGACCAGTTCGGCCTCATCCTTGACGCGATTGGCATTGTTGTACCGCGCGGCGGCCTCGGCGGCTAGCCGGACCTTCTGTTGTTGCTCGGGTTTCAGAGCATTGAAGAACTTGCTCGAAATGGCCACGAAAACCGCATCAACCAGGTGGCTGGTCATGACGATTGTCTTGCTGACTTCGTAAAACTTGGCAGCACGAACGCTTGGCAGCGGATTATCCTGGCCGTCGATGGTACCGGTCTGCAGCGCAAGATAGACTTCACCGTAGGCCAGTGGCATCGGCGTTGCACCGAGTGCTTCACCGAGGAATAGCCACTCCTTGCTGGCCGGCATGCGCAGCTTGACGCCCTTCAGATCAGCCGGAGTTTTTACATCCTTGACTTCGCGCAGCATGACCTGACGCGTACCGAGGTAGGCAGTAGCCAGCGGCGTGACTTCGAGCTTCTGAACCACCGGCTTGAAGACTTCCTCTCCGACCGGTCCGTTGAAGACTTTCTGCTGGTGTTCAACGTCGCGGATGATATAGCCGGCGGTAAAAATGGAGAATTCGGGCACAAGCTTGGAAATATCCTGCGCCGAGATCGCCGACATTTCGAGGTTGCCGCGCGCCATCGCCGCCGGCTCAGTGCCCTGCTTGAACAGTGCCGCATTCAGGTGAATCTGCACGTCGAATTGGCCCGGTGCCGATTTTTCCAGATTCTCCTTGAACACGGTCCACATCTTGGCGTGCCAGTCGTCCGGTACCGCCGGTGTCGAAATACGGATGACCTGCTTGGTCTGTGCCACCGCCTGTGGTGCGGCAAAGCCCAGACCGAGTGCGACGACCAGGGCAAACGTGCTGAAGCCGGCGCGGCGTAGTGCGTTTTGAAGTGTTGTATGGCTCATGATTGATCCTCTCATTCAGTTGCGTTGCAATAAACAGAGGCCATATTGCGCCTCCCTGTTGAACCCGTCCGGCACGTGCGTCCGGTACCCCCTTGCAAGCTCTACCCCGCGGCTATCGTATTACGGGGTAAAGCCCGATTCTTCGCTTCCTGCTCGCACTCCACTCCGGTTGCGAACTCATCCCTGGTCATATTCAGCCTTGCGGCCAAATTTGCCTTTAACGGCAAGGCCATAGCTCTTTACGGATTCAGCGATGGCCTGCAGATGCTCCTCCGTACTGCGGCCGGCAAATTCCCCCGCCGCCGCAAGCATGTGATTGCACTCATTCTCGTCCATGAAATTCGCAGCCTCAAGCAGAGCGGCTTCGTCCGCCTCTGGAACAGCGAGAAAGCCGTGTTTATCCGCATGAATAAACTGGCCCGGCCGAATGGTCCTGCCGAAGACTTCCACTTCGCATCCCCAGCGCACCGGCCAGGAAAAGGCATGGCCCACGCACATCCGGCTGGCCAGCGCCTTGAATCCCGCATTGCTCATCTCATCGACATCACGGACACAGCCGTCAATGATGGTTCCCACGCAACCGAGGGAACGATGAATGTTGGCATTGACTTCACCCCAGAAGGCGCCGACGAAGGCCGGCTTGTCCAGGTCCTGAACCACCACAATCTTGGGCCCGGACTGAGAGGCCACATAAGCCCAGTACGCATTGAAGCCATCGGGATTCTCGTCCTTGTGCTTGCGTTCTGAGGGCTGGCAAACCACGGTGACAGCATAGCCCACCATGACCCCCATGTGCGGCATGTAGTCTATGGTTTCTTCCTTGTTAAACGCTTCTTTCGAGGCATCGCAGGCGGTGATCTGCTCCCATCCGTTGTATATCGTTGGTGTATTCCATCGTTTGAGCTGCAACAGCTCAGGATGTTTCAGCATCTTTTTCCCCTGAATGTTCAAATTGACTTGTTCAGCGTTCCAGGAAAGCCTGCAGATCTTGATGTGTGGGCATGCCGCCCTGGGCACCCGCCCGCGTGATGGAAAGTGCGCTGGCCGCACAGGCCAGTCGCGTCAGTTGGGCCAGATCCTGCCCCCAGAAAGCCGCCAGTGCACCATTGAACGTATCGCCCGCACCCGTCGTATCGACAGCCGTCACGGCAAAAGCGGCCTGATGCCGTAACTGTCCGGTGGTATCGGCAAACCAGGCGCCATCGGCGCCCCGGGTCATCAGGACACGTTGCGGATACTTGCCAAGCAGTGCTTGCCAGCCACCTTCATTGCATGGGAATACAAGGCTCAACTCGTGTTCGTTGGGGGTAAGCAGCGTAAGCTGATCGAGCAAAGTCTGTGGCAAAGCCATGGCCGGCGCTGGATTGAGTAGAAACGGCTTGCCCAGACGCGCCGCCAGTCCGGCTGCCGCGGCAACCACCGCCAGCGGAATTTCAAGCTGGCAGAGCACGACATCAGCGGCGACAAAAGCGGCTTCGGCCGCCACGACATCTTCAGGGGTCAGTGCGTGATTGGCGCCGGCAACGACCACGATAGCATTTTCGGCCTGGCTGACCGTAATGGCCGCCACGCCCGTCGAGATGTGCTCGGCAATGCGCACATGGCGCGTGTCGATGCCTTCGGCTTTCAACTGCTCAATCAGCTCAAGGCCGAAAGCATCATTGCCCACGCAAGCGATGATGGCGACCTGTGCGCCCAGACGCCGGGCAGCAACGGCCTGATTGGCTCCCTTGCCGCCGGGAAAGGTACTGAAACGCTGCCCGAGAACTGTTTCTCCTGGCGCAGGAAACCTGCCGGTCTCTACCACCAGGTCCATATTGATGCTGCCAATCACCAGAACACTGTTCATGCCGTACCTTGGGAAAGCGACTGTAGAGCCAGACAACTAAAACGTACTCAGCAACTATCGATTCTACCTGAGTGCCGGTGCTTGTCTACTATTTCCTTGCTCAATATTTTCTCTGGAATGGCTTGAGCTATCACGATTTAGCTGATAGCCTTTACAGCCATGGGCTGCAGACAGAATGAGTCGCGCTATTGTTTTCATTGATCAAACAGGTGGAATGCCATGAGCGCAAAGAGAATTGAAGGAATCGTACCGGTCATGCTGACCCCATTTAACGAGGCTGGCGAGATTGACTATGCGGGGCTGGAGCGGCTGATCGAGTGGTATATCGCCAAAGGCTCGGATGCCTTGTTCGCGGTCTGCCAGTCCAGCGAGATGGTGTTCCTGTCGCTGGCTGAACGCAAGGCATTGGCAAAATTTGTCGTTCGCCAGGTCGCAGGGCGTGTGCCCGTAGTGGCCTCAGGCCATATCAGCGACGATCCGCACGGACAGCTTGAGGAATTGACTGTTGCCGCCAACTCGGGGGCGGATGGCGTAGTGCTGGTGACCAACCATCTTGACCCGAAGAATCGCGGTACGACGACCTTCCGCGGCAACCTGGACTGGCTGCTGGAACGCTTGCCCGGAGATATTCCGCTCGGCCTGTACGAATGTCCGGCACCGTATCGGCGCATGCTCAGCGACGAAGAAATCCGCATCTGCCTGGATACCGGACGTTTTGTGCTGCTCAAAGACGTATCCTGCGATCTTGACATCGTGAAGCGACGCGTGGCGCTGACTGCCGGATCACCTCTGGCGATTCTCAACGCCAATGCTGCGATTGCCTACGACGCCATGAAAGCCGGATCGCGCGGCTTCAACGGCGTGTCGACCAATTTTCATCCCGATCTGTACAAGTGGCTGTATACCTCGGGGGTGAAGCATCCTGAACTGGCCGAAGAAGTCGCGACCTTCCTCGTTCTGGCCGCACTTTCCGAAGCCTTCGGTTATCCGGTTCTGGCCAAGATCTACCACCAGCGCCTCGGAACCTTCACTTCAATCAAAAGCCGGGCCATCAGCTTTGATGTGCGCGAGCGCTTCTGGGCGCTGGATGCCATTCTCGACAAAGTGGTCGCCGGTACCGAGGCGATGCGCGCGAAAATTGCCGCGTTGTGAGCTTATAAATTACGGCAGATCAGCCTGCACGGCACGACGTCATGCGGGCTGCTGCGTTTCTTCCCGCTCATCGGCTCGATCAGCCGCGCGAAAACCCGCTCGGCCAGTGCGGCTTCGTCCTGTCTGATCGACACTACACGATTGGGCAGCAGGTCGAGCATGGTGTGATCGTCGAAGGTACCGATCAGGATAGTCTTGTCGATACTGCCAATCTGGGACTTGATCTGCTGTAGCGCGCCTTCAAGAACCAGCAGCGATGAACACATGAAAGCACGCGGCGGGTGCTGCAGATCATCAATCAGGCCGTGCATCAGGTGCCGGCCGGCCGATGTGCTATCCTCGGCATCCAGCCGGATCAGGCTGCCGCCTTCAGGGATTCCTTTCTCCGCGCACGCCGCGGAAAAACCCCGGATACGATCCTGGATACTCGGCGATTCGGCGTGCCCGCACAGGAAGTGACACGAGATTTCTTGCTGCAGCATCCGGCGAGTCATTTCAAGCCCGCCCTGAAAATTATCACTGAGCACCGTCGGATAATGCAAGGAGCCATAGTCGCGGTCGAACATCACGATGGGCACACGGGTCTTGTTTTCCAGCAGCTTGGGGAGAGTCGCCGTCTGGCAGGGGGCAATCACCAGTCCATCGACTCCACGCGCCAGCAGATTGGCAATGGCCCGATTTTCAAGTTCGGGATCTTCGTGCGAAGCAACCGTCAACAACAGCAAATCGCGCTTGCGGCAAAGAATCTCCAGCGCCGACATCAGGCGGGCAAAGAAGGCATTGGCCAGATCCGGCACAACAAAACCGATGGTATCGCTGCGCTTGAGCTTGAGGCTGCGCGCCGCGTAGTTGAGCGAATAGCCGTGAATGGCAATATAGTCTTCGATCAGCTTTCTGGTCTTGGCGCTGATACGGAATTTTTCCGACTGGCCGTTGATGACGAAACGGACGGTGGTGATGGAGAAACCGGTTGCCCTGGAAATTTCTTCGACGGTTTTGGACATGCTCGATACCTGCGGATTCGCCAGCAGCAGAAGGGTCTTGGAAGCTGTTCATTATGGCAGTATTTTCCGGTCATTTCCCGGCCAATAGCTGTTTTAGCCTCGAGTCTCGGGCAGGCAACGCCTCAGTTCGCCAACGCGGCCAGCAGTTTGCCGTGAATGCCGCCGAATCCGCCGTTGCTCATCACCAGGATCTGATCGCCGGGGCGAGCCGCTGCAACGATTCGTCCGATCAGAGCATCCAGATTGTCAGATACAATGGCCTTCTCGCCCATTGGCGCGAGCGCCTCTGCTGGATCCCATCCGAGATTGGCCGCATAGCAGTACACCAGGTCGGCTTCGGCAAGACTGGCCGGCAGTTGCGCCTTCATGACGCCAAGCTTCATGGTGTTCGAGCGCGGTTCAAGCACGGCCAGAATGCGCGGCGCACCGGCGCCAGTGCTGATCTTGCGCCGCAAACCGGCCACCGTTGTCGCGATCGCCGTCGGATGGTGGGCAAAATCGTCATAGACGCTCACGCCGCGCACGGTCCCTCGCAACTCCAGTCGACGCTTGACGTTCTCGAAGCGCGACAGCGCCTCCAGCCCCTTGTCAAAAGGCACACCAACGTGCCGCGCAGCAAGCAGGGCGGCAACAGCGTTGCTGCGGTTATGCCCGCCATTCAATGTCCAGTTCGATTTGCCGATTTCTGCGTCACCGCGCATCAGGCGCAGCGAACCCTCGGTATCGCTGCCTTCGATACGCCAGCCGGACGCTTCGTTGAAGCGCTCGACCGGTGTCCAGCAAGCGCGCACCAGCACACGCTCGAGGCTGGTCTCTCCGGCGTTGCTCACGAGCAGGCCATTACTTGGCAACGTACGTACTAAATGGTGAAATTGCGTCTCGATCGCTGCAAGATCAGCGAAGATGTCGGCATGATCGAATTCAAGATTATTCAGGATCAGCGTCCGTGGGCGGTAGTGGATGAATTTTGAACGCTTGTCACTGAAGGCCGTATCGTATTCATCCGCTTCGATCACGAAGAACGGTGAATCGCTCGATTTTCCCGACAAACGGGCCGATACGCCGAAGTTTAGCGGCACACCGCCGATCAGAAAACCCGGACTAAGCCCGGCGTCCTCAAGAATCCAGGCCAACATCGACGCAGTGGTCGTTTTGCCATGCGTACCGGCGACGGCCAGCACCCAGCGCCCCTGCAGCACATTGTCGGCCAGCCACTGCGGACCCGAGACATAAGGCAGGCCGCGGTCCAGTATTTCTTCAAGCAGGGGATTGCCGCGCGAAATGGCGTTACCCACCACATACCAATCCGGTTCAAGCGCAAGCTGTTCAGGGGAATAACCTTGCACCAGATCGATGCCTGCCGCTTCGAGTTGCGTGCTCATCGGCGGGTAGACCCCGGCATCGCAACCGGTGACACGGTGCCCTGCTGCGCGAGCCAACTGGGCAACACCACCCATGAAGGTGCCGCAGATACCAAGAATATGAATATGCATGAAAATCCAAGTTAGAATTGACCGGCCAGATGGATTTTACACTTGGAACCGTGGTGAAACCGAACCACGGAAATTGAAGCCAAAGGCTGCAACAAGCACGCCATGACCCGAAGCAAGGACTTCCCGAACCACAGCGAGCGGCGCAGGCTCATTGCCTGTGCCGCCGCTCGCCTGATCGCCGAGGACGGCATCACTGACTACACGCTGGCCAAGCGCAAGGCGGTACACAGCCTCGGCCTGCCGGAAAATACGCAACTCCCCGAAAACGCCGAGGTCGAAGCCGAGTTGCGTCTCTACCAGCGCCTGTTCCAGGATGAGGAACAAACAGGAAGAATTGACCATCTTCGGCAAAAATCATGCGAAATAATGTCTATCATGCAGCGATTCAACCCCTATCTTACCGGGTCCGTACTCGATGGAAGCGCTGGGCGCTACGCTGAAATCGATATTCAGTTGTTTACGGACAGCGCCAAGGATGTAGAAATCTTCCTGCTCAACCAGGGTATTGATTTCGCCCACAGCGTACCGCGCTCTGACCGAGCAGAGGCTGTACTGACCCTCCACAGCGAAGACGCCGTGGTCAATCTGATTGTTTATCCATTGAACGAAGAACGGGTCACGTTCAAAACGCGGAACGGAAAGCTGCGCCAGCGCGCGCGCCTTGAGGCGGTCAACAAATTGCTGAGCGCAAACCGTCCGGATGCGGAGGCCCCTTGAGAATCAGTAAAACTTTCCTCGTCGGGATTATCGTAGTGATTCTCGCGCTGGGAGCTGGCGTTTATATCGGCATCGTGTCTCAAGGTGTTCGCAGCGAGCGGGCGCCCGGGCCGGCGCTTTCCCGTGAAGTTCTCGCACATTTTATTTCCCTGCGCCTGAACGACGCTGATGGAAAACCCCAGTCCTTTTCTCAATGGCAGGGGAAAACCCTGGTCATCAACTTCTGGGCAACCTGGTGTCCGCCATGCCGGGAAGAAATGCCGGCATTTTCACGTCTGCAGACCAAACATGCATCTAACGGCGTCAAATTTGTCGGTATTGCACTCGATAATGCTGACAACGTAAGGACTTTTGCAAAACAGCATCCCGTCACCTATCCGCTCATCATTGCCGAAACCGAAGGCGGTGAAATAACCCGACAACTCGGCAATTCGCGCATGGCATTGCCTTACACCGTGGTTCTCGGACCTGGTGGAGAAACACGGCTAGTCAGACTGGGCCGCGTTTCCGAGCAGGAACTTGACGACTTGCTGCAAACCATCATCGTCAGAAAATAGTCCTTGCTGGACAAAACGCTGCGATATGCGTCAAACTGCAGGCATGAAGAAGCAAAATGCAGCATCGTCGGGCAGCCAAAAGAGTTCATTATCATCTGTTCTGTACTTGACAAAGCTTGATCTGCCCGCGCTTTAGTCTCTGCCCCACATCAAATCACTACAGGCTGTTGTAAGACAAACATCCTTGTTCGTCCGTCGCTAGCTATCACTGCCGGTGACCATGTACTCTAGAAGGAGGTAGTTTATGGATCTGCGTAAACTCAAGAAATTGATTGATCTGGTCGAAGAGTCGGGCATCACCGAACTTGAAGTCACCGAAGGCGAAGAGAAGGTACGCATCGTCAAGCACTCGAACAGCGCCCCGCAGCCAACCTACATGATGCCGCAAGCCGCACCGGTGGCCCCCCATGCAATCAGTGCACCGGCCGTTTCCGTTGAAACGAAATCGGATCTGCCGGAAGGACAAGTCGTCAAATCACCGATGGTTGGCACCTTCTATCGCTCGGCCAGCCCGGGGTCCGATCCGTTTGTGGAAATCGGCAGCACAGTCAAGACCGGCGATACGCTGTGCATCGTCGAAGCCATGAAACTGCTCAACGAAATTGAATCCGACTGCGCCGGAACAGTAAAAGCCATTCTGATCGAGAACGGGCAGCCGGTGGAATACGGCGAACCCCTGTTCATCATCGGCTAAGGGGACGTTCCGCCATGTTCGGGAAAGTCCTTATTGCCAATCGCGGTGAAATTGCGCTGCGGATCCAGCGCGCCTGCCGCGAACTGGGCGTCAAGACAGTGGTCGTTCACTCCGAGGCCGATCGTGACGCCAAATACGTAAAACTCGCCGATGAATCGGTATGTATCGGCCCGCCGCCCTCGAATCTGAGCTATCTCAATGTGCCGGCCATCATCTCGGCGGCCGAGGTCACTGACGCCGAGGCGATCCACCCCGGTTACGGCTTCCTTTCGGAGAACGCCGATTTTGCCGAGCGCATCGAGTCTTCCGGCTTCGTTTTCATTGGTCCGCGCCCGGAAACCATTCGCCTGATGGGTGACAAGGTGTCGGCCAAGGATGCCATGAAGGCCGCTGGCGTGCCCTGTGTTCCCGGTTCGGAAGGCGCTTTGCCCGAGGTACCGAAAGAGATTCTCAGGATAGCCAGGGAGGTCGGCTATCCGGTCATCATCAAGGCGGCCGGTGGTGGTGGTGGTCGGGGAATGCGTGTGGTGCATACCGAAGCGGCGCTGCTCAATGCGGTGACCCTGACCCGATCGGAGGCCCAGAGTTTCTTCGGCAACCCCAGCGTATACATGGAAAAGTACCTCGAAAACCCGCGCCATGTGGAAATCCAGGTACTGGCCGACAGTTTCAGGAACGCCGTTTATCTGGGCGAACGCGATTGCTCAATGCAACGCCGGCACCAGAAAATCATTGAAGAAGCGCCGGCTCCCGGAATTGCTCCGCGCCATATCGTGCGCATTGGCGAGCGCTGCGCCGAGGCCTGCCGCCGGATCAACTATCGTGGAGCCGGCACCTTCGAATTCCTCTACGAGAATGGCGAGTTCTACTTCATCGAAATGAACACGCGCATTCAGGTTGAGCACCCGGTGACCGAAATGATCAGCGGCGTGGATCTCGTTCAGGAACAGATCCGTGTTGCCGCCGGCGAGAAACTGCGCTTCAAGCAGCGCGATCTGAGTTTCCGCGGTCACGCCATCGAATGTCGCATTAACGCCGAAGATCCCTACACGTTCGTGCCATTTCCCGGAAAGATAACATTTTATCATCCCCCCGGCGGCCCCGGCATCCGGGTGGACTCGCACGCTTACCAGGGCTACATCGTGCCGCAGCACTATGATTCGATGGTCGCCAAAGTGATCGCTTACGGCGATAGCCGCGATCAAGCCATTCGCCGCATGCGCATTGCTCTCTCGGAAATGAGTATCGAGGGCATCAAGACAAACATCGCGCTGCACCAGGAGCTGATGCAGGATGCCGGCTTCATCAAGGGAGGAACAAACATCCACTACCTTGAGAAAAAACTCGCCGCCAAAGGCGAGGTCAAGAAGAACAACTGAGCCGCCCATGGCCTGGCTCTCCGTCAGCATCGAAACCGATTGCCTCCACGCCGAGGCTCTGGCCGACGCCCTGCTTGAGGCCGGTGCCCTATCGGCCAGCATCGAGGATGCCGACGCGGGCACAGCCAATGAAACTCCGCAATTCGGCGAGCCCGGATCGCTCATCACGCCGGGCTGGGAACGTTCGCGTGTCGTCGCCCTGCTTGAGTCCGGTACCGATGCCAGTGAACTGATTGCCGCCTGCGCCCCCATCGCCGGACTTACCAACATACCGGACTTTACCCAGGAAGATGTCGCCGAACAGAACTGGGTACAGCTCACCCAGTCGCAGTTCGATCCGATTCGCGTTTCCGCACGTCTGTGGATTGTCCCCTCCTGGCACGAGGCTCCCGATCCCGACGCCATCATTCTGGTACTCGACCCGGGCATGGCTTTCGGCACCGGCTCGCATCCAACCACCCGACTTTGTCTGGAATGGCTGGAACGCTCGATCCTCCCTGACCACTCGATTCTTGATTACGGCTGCGGTTCAGGTATTCTGGCCATTGCGGCAGCCAAACTGGGGGCCACAGACGTCCTCGGTGTCGACATCGACCCACAGGCCGTCAGCGCGGCAAGAAGCAATGCCGAGCGTAATGAAGTTAGCGCTCGCTTCGACGATTCAGCAAAAGACATCAAGGGTCAGTTTGACATCGTGATCGCCAATATCCTCTCCAATCCGCTCAAGGCGCTGGCGCCGGCGATCTGTTCGCATGTCCGCCACGGTGGCCATCTCGCGCTCTCCGGCATCCTCGCCGAACAGGCCGAAGAGCTGATCGGCGCCTACGCACCCTATCTCCCGCTCAATATCGCCGACAGCCGTGAGGGCTGGGTTTGCCTTGCCGGAACCAAAGTCTAGTAAATATTCGACCTGAGATGACACGCCAAATGAATCCTGTACTACAGCCCTCACCCCAGCCCTCTCCCGCGGGAGAGGGTGCGCGGCAGCGCGGTGAGGGCCGTGCGAAGGCGTTTGCTCAGTCCTCTCGCTTCAACATGATTGACTACTAGACCATGAAAACGCGCTGCCCCAACTGCCAGACGACGTTTCGCGTCACTCCCGAACAATTGAAGGCGCGCGCCGGCAAGGTGCGCTGTGGGCAGTGCCAGACCGTATTCAATGCGCTCGACAGCCTGCTGGAGGAAACCAGCCAGCCCAGCGCATCAGCCGCGATCGCCACATTATCGGAAACATCCACCGTTCAGGAAAGAGTCCCACCAGCATCGACACCGCCGACGGATTACGGACTTGCCGTCCTACTCGAACCTTCCGATTTGCCACCTGAAGCAATTGGCATCACGGAAGAATCGCCCGCTGAAGAAGTCCAGCCGCTGACTGAATCTGCCGCACAGGAATTGGGCAAAGCCACCGGGCTCATCCTGCCGCGCGAGACCAGCGAGATCCCCGGCTACAGCAAGTGGGCTGAAGGCGTAATGGCGGCTCCCGTCGCGCTGCCGGTTGAAAAAACCGTCCGCTGGCCCTTTGTCATCGTTGCCCTGCTGCTGGCACTGGTACTGGCCGGACAACTCCTTTTCCGCTTTCGCAGCGAAATCGCCATTACTGTCCCCAGCCTGCGCCCGATCCTCGAGGAACTTTGTCAGGTCCTCGAAGCGGATATCCCCTTGCCACGCCATGTTGAACTGGTCAGCATCGAAACATCCGACCTGCAGAGCGATCCGGCACGCGGTAATCTGCTCGTCCTGAACGCTACACTGCGCAACCGGGCGAATTACGGGCAGGCCTATCCTTCGCTCGAACTCTCGCTGACCGATACGCAGGACGCCGCCATCGCCCGCCGCGTTTTCCCGCCCGGCGAATACCTTTCCGCGAAGACACCGAAAGACCAGCCTTTCGCGGCAAATTCCGATGTCGCCGTTCGCGTGTGGATCGAAGCGAAAGACATCAGCGCCGCCGGCTATCGACTCTACGTTTTCTACCCCTGACCCGGATTGTGGGTCGGCCTTCAGGCCGACTAGAGGATGGGCAAAATGAGCTCTTCCCGCCAATGCTATAATCTGCGCCCACTACCCTTTTCCTCTTCACGCCTATGTCCACGCTGATCTGCGGTTCCATCGCCTACGACAACATCATGGTTTTCCATGATCGTTTCAAGAACCACATCCTCCCGGAACAGATTCACATCCTGAACGTATCATTTCTGGTACCCGAGATGCGTCGTGAGTTCGGCGGTTGCGCGGGAAACATTGCCTACAACCTCAAACTGCTGGGCGGCGACCCGCTGATCATGGCCACGGTGGGGGACGATGCCGACTCCTATCTTGTTCGGCTGGACGACCTTGGGCTCTCGCGTGCGCACGTGCGCCGCATCGCTGGCACTTTTACCGCGCAGGCGTTCATCACCACCGATCTGGACGACAACCAGATCACCGCCTTCCATCCTGGCGCCATGAGTTTCTCGCACTTGAATCAGGTTGCAGACGCTAAAGCTGCCACGCTCGGCATCGTCGCTCCTGATGGTCGTGACGGAATGCTCAAGCACGCACGCGATCTAGCGGCCAATGGCGTTCCTTTCATCTTCGATCCCGGTCAGGGGCTGCCCATGTTCTCCGGCGAAGATCTGATGCATTTCATGGAACTTTCCGACTACGCCTGTTTCAATGACTATGAAGCCAGGATGGCGAGTGACCGGACTGGCCAATCGCTGGAACAATTGGCTGCCAAGGTAAAGGCCCTTATCGTGACACTGGGTGCTGAGGGCTCATATATTTACGCTGAGGGTCAACGCTACGAGATTCCCTGCGTTGAAGCAGATGAAGTGGTTGACCCGACCGGATGCGGCGATGCCTATCGCTCCGGCCTGCTCTACGGCATAGCAAACGGATGGGATTGGGTGAGAACGGGACGACTGGCGGCAGTAATGGGCGCCTTCAAGATTGCCCATCGTGGCGGGCAGAACCACCGCCCAAGCCGCGACGAAATCGCGGGACGTTACACAAAGGCCTTTGGCAAGGCGCCCTGGTAGGAGGAAGACGATGAACGCGTTGAGAGTAGTTTCTGTTCTTTTGGTTTCGCTGATTCTGGCCGGCTGCGCCAGCAGCAGGTCGGGTGACGTTTACTCGCGCGATCAGGCACGAAGGGAGATGATCGTCAGAACCGGCATCATCGAAAGCGTGCGCGAAGTCAGCATGGAAGGAACAAAATCCGGCGCCGGGACCATTGCCGGAGCGGCAGTCGGAGGTGTTGCCGGAAGCACGGTCGGAGGCGGCAAGGGGCATATCGTCGGCGCAATCGTCGGCGCGGTGCTTGGTGGCGTAGCGGGCTCGGCAATTGAAGAAAACTTCACCAAGAAGAATGCACTGGAAATCACCGTCAAACTTGACGGCGGTCAATTGATCGCGGTGGTTCAGGAGATGGGCGAGTATTTCCGTCCGGGCGAACGCGTTCGCGTGCTGAGTGGCAGCGGTTCGTCGCGGGTCACCCGTTAAACTGCCGATTTGATGAGACTTGTCGGCCCGACGCCGCAACTGATCCGAATTCTCCGTTGCCTGAGGCTGGCACTTCACTTCGTGCGGATTGGCTTCGGTGCGGCCGTTATCTACCCGCTGGTCGACGACAAAC
Organism: Accumulibacter sp.; assembly: GCA_020049495.1. Lineage (GTDB taxonomy): Bacteria > Pseudomonadota > Gammaproteobacteria > Burkholderiales > Rhodocyclaceae > Propionivibrio. The sequence goes on along the minus strand of JAIFKU010000017.1, from coordinate 702 downwards.
GTCGGGCGGGACTGAAGCAGCGCTGGTCGCACCAGATACTGAACATTCTTTCCGTTCGGTTTGATGCCCAGACGACAGACGCGCCCCCGGGTAGTCTGATCGTCGCCAATCACATCTCCTGGCTGGACATTTTTGCCATCCATGCTTTGCGGCCATCCGCTTTCATCGCCAAGGCCGAGATACGTGGCTGGCCATTCATCGGCTGGCTGGCCGAACGCAACGATACGGTCTTCCTGCGCCGCGGCAGCCGTGGCCACGCACGCACGATCAATACGGAAATCGATGCCCTGCTTAACGCCGGCAGAGATGTGGCCATTTTCCCGGAAGGCACGACGACGGATGGTACCCATCTGCTCGGCTTTCACGCGGCCTTGCTGCAACCCGCCATAGAGACGGGACACCCGATCCTACCGCTGGCCATCTCATACCACGACGCGGATGGAAACCTCAGCCTGGCGCCTTCGTTTGCCGGCGAGACCACGCTGATGCAATGTTTTTCGGCCATTCTCGCCTGTCGTTCATTGACGGTTCGCCTGATTGCGGCACCGACAATCGACAGCGTGGGGAAAGCCCGGCGAGAGTTGTCTCAGGAAGCACACACCGCGATTGCAGCCACGCTGTCTACCAGGCCCGGATTTCATCTTGCGAGCAATCCACCTGAAAGATCGCCCGGTCTTCAAGCCGGATAGCCGTCAGCGCACC
>JAIFKU010000176.1 GCA_020049495.1 Accumulibacter sp. | reverse complement strand
AAGCAGCGGAACGGCAAGGCGGTTGACCATGTCCCATGATAACGCACTGAAGGCCTGCCGGACCTGACTTAAAATACAGGGGAGGCTGGAGTGTTAACGCAGAGCTGCCGTATCGAGTCGGTCCAAAGCAATACGAAAGTAAAAGCTAATCATAAATTGTATTAAGTTTAACTTTTAATAGTTTATTTCCGCTCCTAAACTGGGGATATTTCCAAATGAACGAAAAAACGATGAGCCCGAATAGTCCGGTCGAGCCTGATGCAACGGGCACTACGCCCTTGCAGGCGGTCATTTTCGACGTCGACGGGACGCTGGCCGACACCGAACATAATGGCCACCGCATTGCATTCAACCGGGCATTTGCCGAATTCAATCTCGACTGGCACTGGACACCCGAGGTGTATGGCGATTTGCTCACTCTTGCCGGCGGCAAGGAGCGTCTGCGCTTTTATGCGCAGACGCATGCTCCGGACCTGCTCGGCCGTCTCGATCTCGACACCTGGGTCGCCCGTCTGCACCAGCTCAAGAACGAATACTATTCGGCGCTCCTGCTGGCTGGCGCCATTCCTCTGCGGCCCGGCGTTGCCCGGCTGATTCACGAACTGCGCGAGGCCGGCATCCGTCTCGCGATCGCCTCGACGACCACGCCGACCAGCCTGCAAAGTTTGATCATGGCCCATTTCAAGTACGAAATGATGTCGCTTTTTGAAGTCATCGGCGCCGGCGATCTGGTGACCCGAAAGAAGCCGGCGCCGGACCTCTATCAGTGGGTGCTGCGGCAAATGAACCTGCCCCCAGAAGCCTGCCTGGTGATCGAGGATTCGTCGATCGGACTGGCCGCCGCCCGCGCGGCCGGCCTGCCGACGCTGATCACGGTCAGCGCCTATACCGCCGGCGGCAACTTCGATGGTGCGCTGAGCGTGGTTTCGGATCTGGGCGAGCCGAATGCCCCGGCGCGGCACATCGGTGGTTCCCCACTCAGCGGGGCCTGCGTCGATCTGGCACAACTGCGAACCTGGCACCAGGCGTTCACGGCGGCAGCGCCGCCAGCGGACGCCCGGCCCGCCTGACCCATATCCCTATCGCCACGCCAATGACATCATGGATCAATCGAAGCGCTACGCCGACCTGGCCCTGAACGAAGAGGATCTGATAAAGGGCGGCCGGCACATCCTGGTGGCCTACACGATGCAACCCCGGGCCGGGACGGGCTATCTGGAAGCGGCGGCACATTTTGCCGCCGAATCATCAACCGGCACCAATGTCGACGTGTCGACCACCGACAGTTTCACCCGGGAGCTTGACGCGCAGGTTTACCACGCCGATGCCGCAAACGGCGAACTGCGCATCGCCTTCCCGCTTGAACTCTTCGACCGCAACATGAGCGACGGCCGTTTCATGCTGGTTTCCTTCCTGACCTTGGCCATCGGCAACAATCAGGGCATGTGCGATATCGAGCACGCCAGGATGATCGACTTCCACATGCCCGAACGGGCCATCCAGATGTTCGATGGTCCGGCCAGGGACATCTCCGACCTGTGGCGCATTCTCGGTCGCCCGGTGAAGGATGGCGGCTACATCGCCGGCACGATCATCAAGCCCAAGCTCGGCCTGCGTCCCCAGCCCTTTGCCGAAGCCGCCTACCAGTTCTGGCTGGGCGGCGATTTCATCAAGAATGACGAACCCCAGGGCAACCAGGTTTTCGCGCCGATCAAAAAGACACTGCCCCTGGTCTATGACGCCATGAAGCACGCCCAGGACGAAACCGGCGAAGCCAAGCTGTTCTCGATGAACATATCGGCCGACGACCACTACGAAATGTGTGCCCGCGCCGACTTTGCCCTCGAAACCTTCGGCCCCGACGCCGACAAGTTGGCCTTCCTGGTCGACGGTTATGTCGGCGGCCCCGGCATGATCACCACCGCGCGTCGCCAGTACCCCAACCAGTATCTGCACTACCACCGCGCCGGTCACGGCGCCGTGACCTCGCCTAGTTCAAAGCGTGGCTACACGGCCTTCGTGCTGGCCAAGATGAGCCGTCTGCAGGGCGCTTCGGGCATCCACGTCGGCAGCATGGGATACGGCAAGATGGAAGGCGAAAACGACGACCGCATCATGGCCTATATGATCGAGCGCGATGAGTGCCAGGGGCCGGTTTACTACCAGAAATGGCATGGCATCAAGCCGACCACGCCGATCATTTCCGGCGGCATGAATGCCCTGCGTCTGCCCGGTTTTTTCGCCAATCTGGGCCACGGCAACATCATCAACACGGCCGGCGGCGGCGCCTACGGCCACCTCGACTCACCGGCTGCCGGTGCGCGCTCGCTGCGCCAGGCCTACGCCTGCTGGAAGGCCGGCGCCGACCCGATCGAGTGGGCCAGGGAACACCGGGAATTCGCCCGTGCCTTCGCCTCCTTCCCGCAGGATGCCGACATGCTCTTCCCCGGCTGGCACGGGAAGCTCGGAGTGGCGTGACAAACTGACGGACGTGATCGACCGGAAACGACTTTTAATTTGAACTTGAGGGAGAACAGGTGACTACTTCAGTTTATGGTGTTTGGGACGGCGAGGTTCACGATTTTCGCCGCACACAGTCGGGCGAGCCGCCATCCGTTCTGAAAGGCCTGGAGGACTTTGCGCCCTACAACAAGACCAAGGCCTTCATTGCCGACCGCGGCTTTCTGGTTTTTGAGCGCGACACCAGTCTGGTCGAAGCCTTCAGCCAGTACATGGCGCAGGCGGCCAGGGAATCCTGCGGCCGCTGCGCGCCCTGCCGTGTCGGCACACAGCGCATTCGCGACCTGCTGCAGGATTTTTCCGGCGGTTCGACCGGAAAAGGCATACTCGAAAGTGTCGAAGAAATTGCCCGGCAGATCACCGACACCTCGCTGTGCGGCATGGGGCAATCCTGCGCCAGGGCACTGCTCGATGCCCTGCAGCACTTCCGGAGTGAATTCAAGCCGCTGACCCCGGCCCAGGCTGTTTTCCAGCACAGCTTTGTCTATACCACGGCGCCGTGCATCGAAGCCTGCCCGTCCAAGGTCGATGTGCCGAGGTACATCGACGGCGTCAAGGGCGGAAAATTTGACTTCGCCCTCGGTGTGGTTCTCGACAAATACCCGATGGCCGCCACCTGCGGCCGGGTGTGTGTGCGTTTCTGCGAGACCGCCTGCCGCCGCAGCGCGGCCGAGGGTGCCGTGGGTATCCGCATGCTCAAGCGCTACGCCGCCGACCAGGCGATCACCAACGACCGCCTGCATTTCACGAAGAGCCCGCTGCAGCACAACAAGCGCGTGGCAATCATCGGCGCCGGACCGGCCGGCATCACCTGCGCCTACAAACTGTTGCTCGATGGCATCCAAGTCGACGTGTTCGATGCCCAGAAAGCCGCCGGCGGAATGGCCTCGATCGGCATTCCCAGTTACCGGCTGCCCAAGGATGTGCTCAAGGCCGAAAGCGAAGACATCGTGCGCCAGTTGGGCGGCGAATTCCACTACGGCAGGGTATTGGGTCAGGGTTTTACCGTCGATGACCTGCTGGCCAAGGGCTACGACGCGGTATTCCTCGGTTACGGCGCGAGCCAGGGCACTCTGCTCGGCATCCGCAACGAAGACCCGAAGCTCGCCGGCTATGCTTCCGGTGTCGACTTCCTGCTCAAGGTGCACCAGCATGTCGAGTATGGCGAGCCGTTTGCCGTCCACGGCGACGTGCTGGTGGTCGGCGGCGGCAACGTGGCGATGGACTGCGTGCGTTCGGCCCGGCGCATGGGCGCACGCTCGGTGCACCTGATCTATCGGCGCACGGTCGAAGACATGCCGGCCGAACGCGACGAAGTCCTCGCCGCCGAACACGAAGGCGTCATCTTCCATTGCCTGACCAATCCGTCCGGACTGGTGGTGGACAACGGCAGAGTCACCGGGGTGGATCTGGTCCGGATGCGCCAGACGGACCGCGACGCCAAAGGCCGGCGCAATGTCGAGGCGGTGCCGGGATCGGGATTCGTGATGAATTGCGATCTGGTGGTGGCCGCCATCGGCCAGCAGGTCGACAAAAACGTCCTCAAACCGGAAGAAGGCATCGAACTGGATCGCTGGAACTGCATCACGGTCAATCCGGACACGCTGGAAACCTCGCGCAAGGGAGTGTTTGCCGGAGGCGATTGCGTACTCGGGCCATTGACGCTGGTCAATGCACTGGATCACGGCGAGCGTGCCGCGGCCAGCATCCGCGACTATCTGCTCAATGGCGAAGTGCATATCAGACCGGCGCGCCGGATGCAGAATCTGCTGGCCAGAAACCGGCTGCTCGCCGATGAATGCCTGCAAACCATGCCCTTGCACAAGAAACCGGTCACGGTCCCGGAGCTCGATGCGGGCGAACGGATCAGTCACTTCAAGGAAGTGGACCGGGTGATCAGCAAGGAGATGGCTTACGAAGAAGCCAGTCGCTGCCTGCGCTGTTACCGCCTCTATTCGGTGGTCACCGAAAAACAACTCCCGCGCGAGACCCCTGCGGGCCATAGAGAACCAATTTTCCCCGAGTAAACGCCCATGAAAGCCCATATCAACGGCAAGGAACTCTCTTTCGAGCCCAATGAAACCATTCTCGAGGTGGCCCGGAAAAACGGAATCTTCATCCCGACGCTGTGCGAATTGAACGATATCGACCACACCCCGGGAACCTGCCGGGTTTGTCTGGTCGAGGTCCGACAGGGCGAAGCGGCCGGACTGAAGTACATGACCGCCTGCGACACCCCGATGACCGAAGGCTGGAAAATCATGACCCGCACGCCGAAGGTGCAGGAGATGCGCCAGTTGCAGATGGAAATGATCATGGCTGATCACCATCAGGACTGCGCCTCGTGTCCACGCAACGGCAATTGCGAACTGCTGGCGACCGCCAACTCGGTCGGCCTGAAGCAGGTTCGCTTCCACTACACGGAGGGCTGGGAGAATCTCGAGCCCGACCAGGGCAGCCAGCCGGTGATCTACGACCGCAGCCGCTGCATACGCTGCCAGCGCTGCGTCGCCGTCTGTCGTACGGTGCAGGACGTCGACGCACTGGAGCTGGCCGGCTGGGGCAACACCGCCGGCGTCCGGCTCAAGGGCGGCTCGGTGGCCGCCTCGCCGTGCGTAACCTGCGGCCAGTGCGTCATGGTCTGCCCGACCGGCGCGCTGTCCGAGCGCGACCAGACGCAGGAAGTTCTGGATTACCTGGCCGACCCCGAAATCGTCACCGTCTTCCAGACGGCACCGGCCATTCGTGTCGGGATCGGCGAGGAGTTCGGCCTGCCGCCGGGAACCAACGTCGAAGGCCAAATCATCGCCGCATTGCGCCTGATGGGCGCGGACATCATTCTGGACACCAACTTTGGCGCGGACGTCGTCATCATGGAAGAAGGCACAGAACTGCTCGGCCGGCTGAAGAAGAGCAGCCGGCCGACCTTCACCTCGTGCTGCCCGGCGTGGATCAACTTTGCCGAAAAGCACTACCCGCAAATCCTGCCGCTGCTCTCCAGCACCCGTTCGCCACAGGCGGTGATGGGCAAGATCGCCAAAACCTACCTGGCCGAGAAGCGTGGCATCGATGTGCAGAAGATGCGCATGATTTCAATCATGCCGTGCACGGCCAAGAAGGAAGAAGCCGCCCGCCCCGTTCTGGGTGAGAACGGCGTCCCGGACGTGGACATCGTGCTCACCATGCGCGAGTTTGCCCGCCTGCTGCGGCGCGAAGGCATTGATCTCAAGCTGCTTGAGCCTTCTGCCTACGACGATCCGCTGATGAGCGAATATTCCGGTGCGGCGGCCATCTTCGGCACCACCGGCGGTGTCATGGAAGCGGCGGTGCGCACCATGTATTACGTGATCAACCACAAGGAACTGGAGCACATTGAAGTGGCGCAACTGCGCGGTTTCGAGAACGTGCGCTCGGCCAACGTCAATCTCGGCGGCGAGTACGGTGAGATCAAGGTGGCCATGTGCCACGGCCTGAAGGGCACGCGCCGGATTGTCGAGGCCGTGCTGGACGGATCGGCGGATTTCGATTTCATCGAAGTAATGGCCTGTCCGGGCGGTTGCGTTGACGGCGGCGGCACCCTGCGTTCGAAGAAGTCGTACATTCCGCACGCCATGAAGCGCCGCGAGACGATCTTCAACATCGACCGCAAGACCAAGGTGCGCCAGTCGCACAACAACAAGCAGGTACAAAAGCTCTATGCGGATTTTCTGGATGCGCCGCACTCGGAAAAGGCGCACCATATGCTGCATACGCACTACAGTTCCCGGCCGTGCGGCGTTCTTGCGGACATCCAGGCGGCCTGGGATGAGCTGAAGAAACAGGGTGGCAGCTAGGAGTGATGCCATGACATCAAAATTTGTCATCCCCGCGCAGGAGGGGATCCAGAACCAAGACTGTAACTGGATTCCCGCTTTCGCGGGAATGACGGCTTAAAAGGTGGTGCAGCGCAAGGGAAAGGCACGAAAATGATCGATTACCGGACAAATGACTGGCTGAATGCGGACGAAGTCGGAGATGTATTGCACGCCGCCGTGCGCGACGATGGAAAAATTCGCCAAGTGCTGCAAAAGGCGCGCGAGCTGAAAGGCCTGGACATGGCCGATGTGGCGACCCTCTGCCACACCACCACGCCGGAGCAGGTCGAGGAACTGTTTGTCACCGCGCGCAGCGTCAAGGAGCAGATTTACGGGCACCGCATCGTCCTCTTTGCCCCGCTCTACATCTCCAACGTCTGCGGCAACGAGTGCACCTACTGCGCCTTCCGCGCCTCCAACAAGAGCTTGCCGCGCACGGCGCTGGACAAGGCCGGCATTCAGCGCGACACCGCCGAGCTGATCCGCCAGGGGCACAAGCGCCTGCTGCTGGTGGCCGGCGAGGGCTATTCCGCTGCCAACGGCGGCTTCCAGTACATTCTCGATGCCATCGCCTCGGTCTATGAAGTCACCGACACTACCGGCAACATCCGCCGGCTCAACGTCAACCTAGCACCGCTCGAGGTCGAGGAATTCCGCCTGCTCAAGGACGCCGGCATCGGTACCTACCAGCTGTTCCAGGAAACCTATCACCGCGACACCTACGCCGCCGTGCATCTCTCCGGAAAGAAGCGCGATTACGACTGGCGTGCCTCGGCGCTCGACCGCGCCATGCAGGCCGGCGTCGACGATGTCGGCATGGGCGTGCTGTTCGGCCTGCACGACTGGCGTTTCGAGATCCTGAGCCTGATGCAGCATATCCGGCACCTGGAGGACACCTTCGGTTGCGGTTGCCACACCATCAGCGTGCCGCGCATCGAACCGGCCGACCACTCCGAACTGTCCATGGCACCACCGGCGCAGGTTTCCGACACCGACTTCAAGAAAATCATCGCCATCCTGCGCCTGGCCGTACCCTATACCGGCCTCATTCTGTCGACGCGCGAATCGGCGGACATCCGCCGCGAATGCTATGCCCTCGGCGTGTCACAGATTTCCGCCGGCAGCCGCACCAATCCGGGCGGCTACAGTGAAGGCGAGTCAGCACACGAACATGCGGCCGGCCAGTTCCAACTCGGCGATCACCGCTCGCTAGAAGAAGTCATACAGGAACTGGCCAGCATGGGCTTCATCCCGTCGTTCTGCACGGCCTGCTACCGGCTCGGCCGCACTGGGCAGGATTTCATGGATCTGGCCAAGCCCGGCCTGATCAAGCTCAAATGCGACCCCAACGCGGTGACGACCTTCCAGGAATACCTGATCGACTTTGCTTCGCATGCAGTGCGCTGCGCGGGCGAAAAAGCCATTGACTGCGAACTCGACGGCATGGGCGTCAAGGCGCGCCGGACGTCGGAGCGCATGCTGACCAAGATCCGCTCCGGCAAGCGAGACGTGTTCTGTTGAGCGGGTGTGAAATGACCTTGCGCACCGAAACCGACTCACTCGGCGATTTTCAGGTACCCAAGGACGCCCTGTATGGTATTCACACGGCACGGGCGCTGGTGAACTTTCCGCTCAGCGGTCAAGCCTGCGCGCCGGGGCTGATTCGCGGCATGGCCCTGGTCAAACTGGCGTGCGCGCAAACCAATGCCGCGCTCGGCTACCTGCCGAGCGATCCCGCCGCGGCCATCGGCCAGGCATGCAGCGAACTGGCCGAAGGACAGCATCGCGACGCCATCCTCGTCGACGCCCTGCAGGGCGGCGCCGGCACCTCGCTCAACATGAACGTCAACGAGGCCCTGGCCAACCGCGCCGAAGAAATCCTCGGCGGGCGGCGTGGCGAGTACCGGCGGGTGCACCCGATGCACCACGTCAACCTGCACCAATCGACCAACGACGTGTTCCCGACCGCGCTGCGCATTGCCGCCATCGACAGCCTGCACCGGCTGGAGAAAGCCATTGCCGCACTGCAGACGGCTTTGCAGGCGAAGGAAGGCGAATTTTCCGGCATCGTCAAGGTCGGCCGCACGCAGTTGCAGGACGCCTGCCCGGTGACGCTGGGGGCTGAATTCTCGGCCTGGGCCGAAGCCTTTGGACGCGACCGCTGGCGCGTGTTCAAGTGCGAGGAACGTCTGCGTGTGGTTAATCTCGGCGGCACAGCGATTGGCACCGGGCTGACTGCGCCGCGCGAGTATATTTTTCGCGTCAGCGAAAAGCTGCGCGAAGTCACCGGACTGGGCCTGTCGCGCGCCGAGAATCTGGTCGATGCCACGCAGAATGCCGATGTCTTTGTCGAGGTGTCGGGCATCCTCAAGGCACACGCCGTCAACCTGTTCAAGATTTCCTCCGACCTGCGCCTGCTCGCTTCCGGCCCGCTCGCCGGACTCGGCGAGATCGCGCTGCCGGCGGTTCAAGTCGGTTCGAGCGTGATGCCGGGCAAGGTCAACCCGGTAATCTGCGAGGCCGTCGGACAATCGGCGCTGCAGGTCATCAGCCAGGACATGGCGATAACGCTGGCCGCGCAGTCCGGGCAGCTTGAACTCAACGCCTTCCTGCCGCTGGTGGCGCATGCCCTGCTCGGCAACCTCACGCTGCTCGAACGCGCCTGCACAATCTTCCGCGAACGCTGCATCGAAGGGATTGCGGCCAACGCGGCGCGCTGCAGCGAACTGCTGGAACATTCGCACGCGCAGGTCACCGCGCTGTTGCCGGTACTAGGCTACGAACTGGCGGCGGACATCGCCCGCGAGGCGCAGCAGGAAAAGGAATCGATCCGTAATGTGGTGCTGGCGCGCGGCCTGATCGCGCCGCAAGTGCTCGACCGCCTGCTCTCGGCCGATGCCATGACCGCGCTGGGCTACCGGCCCGATGAACAAAAATCTAACCGCAATTAACGCAGAGACCACAGAGAAAACCAGGAGACCGCAGAGTGATAGGCAAGAAAACATTCCCAATGAACACGCCTGGTTTTTTCTCTTCGACCTCTGCGTCTCCGCGTACTCTGCGTCGAAAGTGGTTTACATGAACATGCTGGAAACACCCAAAGGTCTGCGTCTGCACATCGGGATTTTCGGGCGCAGGAACACCGGCAAATCGACGCTGATGAACGCGCTGATCGGGCAATCGATCTCGATTGTCTCCGAGCAGCCCGGCACCACTACCGATCCGGTCGAAAAAACATTCGAACTCGCGCCGCTGGGGCCGGTGGTGTTCATCGACACCGCCGGTTTCGACGACGAGGGCACACTCGGCGAACTGCGCGTGAAGAAAACGCGCGAGGTACTGGAGCGCGTTGATATCGGGCTGGTCGTCGCTGGCCCGGAAGGACTGGGCAGCTTCGAGCAGCAACTTGTCGCCACGCTGCGCGAGGCGCAAACGCCGCTGGTCGTGGTCTTCAACAAGGCCGATCTGGCAGCGCCGCCGGCCGATCAGGTGGCGCAACTCGCGCGTGAGGAGATTGAAAGCGTTGCCATTTCGGCGGCGCAACTGACCGGTATCGACCGCCTCAAGGAAGCCCTCTTCCGCCAGGCGCCCGAAGCCTGCATCGAAGACCCGCGCTTGGTCGGCGACCTGATCGGCCCCGGTGATCTGGTGGTGCTGGTGGTGCCGATTGACCTTGGCGCGCCCAAGGGGCGGCTGATCCTGCCGCAGGTGCAGACGCTGCGTGACATCCTCGACAGCGACGCGGTGAGCCTGATGGTCAAGGAACGCGAACTGGCAGTGGCCCTGTCGCGCATGAGCGTAAAACCGAAGCTGGTGGTGTGCGACTCGCAGGTCGTGCTCAAGGTCGCGGCCGACACTCCGCCCGACATCCGCATGACCACCTTCTCGATCCTGATGGCCCGCTTCAAGGGCAACATGCACGGCTTCGCCGCCGGCGCCGGCGCCATTTCGCGCCTCAAGCCGGGCGACCGGATACTGATCGCTGAAGCCTGCTCGCACCACGCGCTGGCTGACGACATCGGCCGCGTCAAGATTCCGCGCTGGCTGCGCCAGTACGCCGGCGGCCATCTCGAAATAGACGTCAAATCGGGCAAGGATTTCCCCGAAGACCTGACGCCCTACGCGCTGATCGTGCAGTGCGGCGGGTGCACGGTAACGCGCAAGCAGATCCTCGTGCGCCAGTACCGCGCCGAACGCCAGGGCGTGCCGATGACCAACTACGGCATGGCCATCTCGGTGTCGCAGGGCGTGATCGAACGCGCGCTCGAATGCTTCCCCGCCGTGCTCAACGCCTACCGGCGCGGTGTGAGAGGGTCCTAAGAAATGAAGATCTACTATGCGCTGTCATCCCCGCGCAGGCGGGGATCCAGAAAACAAACGAACTGGGTTCCCGCCTTCGCGGGAACGACGAATAATCGGTAATCCCTCGAATATGACGACCCAAGCCTTCCCCGTCCGCATCGAATGGATGAAAGCCCCCCCAGCAAAGGCTGCGACCCCACTGAGCGCCGCAGCGCTGGAACTGGCGACAAGGCTCGCAAGCAGCCTCCCCGATCGTGAAACCCTGCGCCACATCCTGGCCACACAACAGCCCGATGAAATCGAGGTCATCCGCCAGGCCGCCGAGAAGGCCCTGCTCAAGAACTGCGGCGACACCGTGCGCCTGCGCGGCCTGATCGAATTCTCCAACCGCTGCATCTCGGACTGTTATTACTGCGGCATCCGGCGCAGCAACCGGGCGTTGGCTCGTTATACGCTGAAGCTGGCCGAGATTGTCGACACCGCCCGATGGTGCGGCGAGCAGGGTTACGGCTCGGTGGTCCTGCAATCCGGCGAACGGCGCGACGCCAAATTCACACGCTTCATCAGCGCGGCCGTCCGCGCCATCAAGGAACAGACCCGCTCGCCCGAACTGCCCGACGGCGTGGGCATCACGCTGTGCGTCGGCGAACAGTCGCCCGAGACCTACGCCGAGTGGTTCGCTGCCGGGGCGCACCGCTACCTGCTGCGCATGGAAACCTCGTCGCCGGAACTGTTCACCCGGCTGCACCCGGCAACACAGACCTACGCATCGCGCATAAACTGCCTGAAGATCCTGAAAACCCTTGGCTACCGTGTCGGCACCGGCGTCATGATCGGCCTGCCGGGGCAGACTCTCGACGATCTCGTAGACGACCTCTTCTTCTTCCGCGACATCAGCGCCGACATGATCGGCATGGGGCCGTACATCCCGCACGAACAGGCCGTCCTGCCGTACATGGAAGCCGGTGCCGCAATGCCCGACGTCGCAACGCGCCTGCAGCTGGCGCTGCGCATGATCGCCGCCACCCGACTTCTGCTGCCCGGCATCAACATCGCCGCGACGACTGCCCTGCAAACGCTATCAGAGGACGGCCGCGAACAGGGCCTGCGCTTCGGCGCCAATGTCATCATGCCGCAGGCCACGCCGCTGCGCGTGCGCCGCCAGTACACGCTCTACGACGGCAAACCTTGCCTCGACGACAGTGCCGGCCAGTGCGCCACCTGCCTGGAAGGACGGATCAACTCGGTCGGACGCCGGATTCTCCGGGACAACTGGGGTGATTCGGAGCGCAGATGAGCGGGAGTATGCCCCCATCTCCCGCGGGATAACCAACGACTTGGCTGCCGTCTTTTGGCGGCCTAGTCGAATGGCTAGTTGCCCCATCAGAAGGGCCGGGGATGAGGGCCAGACTGGCCTTGCGACCAATCTGTCGCGCTCTAATGAGGATCTCAGGTTATTGGCCTGCAGCCCATCTCAAGCAAGTGCCTGCCGGATGGCACGCTGTACGGACTGATCCTGCACATGGTGGCGGCGCACAACGCCGGAACAAGCTTGGCCGGCAGTACGGCTACCGCCAGATGCGTGGGGAAAGCCTGAATTTCGTCGGCGCCCATTTCTCCGGGGTGTCGCTTGCCAAAATGCTGAATAAATCGTTTAATCCAATTTACGTAACACAAAAAGAAGGCAGCATCACATGCTCCGAAAGAATTCGAAGCTGACCCCAATGGCACACTTCGGTCGCTGGACGCTGTGCGATAAAGCCGCGCAGCGCCGGTCACCTCTACGTTGGGCCTCATAGGGATACATCATGATTCCACAAAGCTGCCTACTCATCGAAACCAAGAAGTTTCCGATCATGCCTGGCGAAGATCAGGAGATCGTTAACGAACGCATGTACGGTAAGGCGCTTTGCCAGTATCTCGAATCCGTACTGCCAGGCGCTGGCTTAAAAGTGCCGTCTTACTGTGCCGAAGATTGGGGCTGGTGGCTGGAGGTCGAGCGCGGTGCCTTCAAGATGGGCCTCTGCATATACTCAGACCCCGACGCGGAAAAGGACCCCGAGCGCTACGCCATCCTCCCATCTATCCAACAGGCAAAGAAATGGTCATGGTCGAGATTCAGAAACATAGACAACACGACGGATGTGTTGGAACTTGTAGCTGTCGTCGAGCGAGTACTGAAGAGTGACAGTTACATTTCCACTGTCACGAGGCACGATGACTATCCGTTCGGATGACGCCCGCCCCATCATTCCAAGGGACGCGCCTCGATAAAGCCGCGTCACGCCCCTGAATTCAGACCTTAGGCATCAAGAACATCTACACAACTCAGGAGGGAATCATGGCAGTTGGAACAGTCATCACCGTTCTTTCGAACATCCCGTGGGGTCAGGTTGTTGATGCCGCACCCAAGATTGCCGAAGGCGCAAGTCGTCTATGGGAGGCCGCAAAGAAATTTCGCAAACCCAAGCCAGTTCCTGAAACTTCGAGTTCGTCTACATCAGCTCAGCCCACTGAAGCAGAGCGGCTACAGGGTCGACTTTCGGCGCTCGAAGAAGCTATTCAGGAACTTAGAGAACAGATGCAGGCATCCGCCGGAGTCATCAAAGACCTTGCAAATCAGAACGCTCTTCTGATCCAGCGTATGGAGGTGGCACGCCTACGTCTTGTTCGCATTGCCATTGGAGGGTTGGTATGCATCGTTGCGCTTTCCCTGGCCATCTTCCATCTTTGGACCACACGGTGATGCCTAACGCGGCGCTCAACCTCGTTCCCTTCGGTCGCAGGACGCTGCGCGATAAAGCCGCGCAGAGGCGGTTAGCTCTACGTTGGATCTCACAATAAGGGATCTCCATACTTGCCAATTCTCTGTCTCCCTGCATCACCACAATGAAGTTCGAAGAGTCGCGTGATTTCTACGTCAAGCACTTTGGCGCAAAGATCACCTTCGACTTCGGCTGGTACGTCAGCCTCGAATTCGGAAAGGGTGCATCTCTTCAGTTCATGGCACCCCAAGCCGGCCAGCCGGTCTGTAATCCCGCTGGCTTGACTTACAACTTCAGCGTTTCCGATGTCGACGCTGAGTTTCAGTCAATCGCGGCTTCTGGTATGGTTGCCGTCATGCCACTCGAAGATCATCCTTGGGGAGATCGCGGCTTTGCCGTTCAAGACCCAAACGGCATCGTTCTTTACATCTATTCCGAGCGCGAACCCAGTCTTGAATTCAAGCAATACTCGAAGTCCTGACGCCATGCCCGCCAACCGCATCTCAATACTACTCGAAGACATCCGCCTTCTCGATCCTGAGCGCTTCGAGCTTATGCAAGCACTGAGGAAAATCATCCTTGGTTTGGATTCCTCCATTTCCGAGGAAGTGAAGTACGGCGGCATCTTGTTCTCCACCGAAAAGCCCTTTTGCGGCATCTTCTCTTATGCAAAACACGTTTCGCTTGAGTTTGGTGCAGGTGCGTCTCTCTCAGACAAATTCAAGGTGCTTGAGGGCGAAGGCAAGTTACGCCGCCACATCAAACTTTCGTCTGCACAGGATATTGCGGAAAAGCATGTCGGTGAGTACCTTCTTTTGGCGCTCAAGGTTTCCCAAAAGCCGTGAGACCCAACCCAGTGCTCAATCCCGCTTTTTTCAGTCACTGGACACTGCGCGATAAAGCCGCGCAGCGCCGGTGGCTTCCACGTTAGGCAACATCATGCAATTTGGCATCACCACGCTATTCGGCATACTGGTTTTTGCTATCGTTACCGGCATCGTTTGGCGGCTCGCTTCCCGTCGCCGTGAATTGCCCTGTCCCGCCTGGCTTCATTGGTGTGTTGAATTGGACAACCCTTTCACAAAGACCAACCGCGCAGCGTTTATCGTCGAACATTTGCGACTCGAAGAAGGCATGGCAGTGTTAGATGCTGGTTGTGGTCCGGGTCGTCTTACTGTCCCGGTTGCCAAACTTGTCGGGGCATCTGGCGTGGTTGTCGCCGTAGACGTTCAGTCCGGCATGCTAGATCGTGCCCGGCAGAAGGTCGCCGCATCGGGACTAAATAATGTGCAATTTCTAAACGCCGCAATCGGAGACGGGAAGTTGCCAAACACGTGTTTTGATCGTGCCCTGTTGATTACCGTGCTTGGAGAAATAATCGATCCCAAAGCCGCCCTGAAAGAGATCTTCAACGCGCTCAAACCAGGAGGTATCTTGTCTGTTACAGAAGTGATATTCGATCCACATTTTCAGAGTTGTGGCACGGTAACGGCGCTCGCGAGCGAGGTAGGGTTCATGGTCAAGGAACGTTGGGGTCACAAGCTCGCATTTGTCTTGCATTTGGCAAAGCCTAATGTTGCCTAACCCATTAATACGAGGGACGCGCCGCGATAAAGCCGCGTCGCGCCTCTGAATTCAAACGTAAGGTACTCTTCGTGCCAAAAGCGCAAAAGATTCTGGGCTATGCAATAGCGGGAGTGCTCGGACTGGGTCTCACCGCCTATATGGCAATTTGGCTGATTCTGGGATGGCATATGTGGCCAACGTCTTGGGATACTAGTGACAGCGACTTTCTTTCCGTTGCAATTCCTCCATTGGAAGTTTGTGGCCCCATCTCATCTGCGTTTGAAATTACACACTATTATCGAAAGAACAATTTCAATGATGGAACTGAGCTGTGGCGCTTTGAAACCCGAGACGCCAACGCGGCTTCCGATCTGATATTCAAGCTAAAATGGTAGCGGCCAACCCGAAAGTCCAACTGCCACACTTTCTGGGCCTCGTCGATGACAAACCGGACTGGGTGGTACGCCCGCAAACGGACACCCAATGGCTCTTTATCGAAGCTGACCAAAAGACTTCCGATGGATCAAGAGGGTGTATGTTTGGGCGTCTCTACTTATGGAGCATGGATAGCAAGGTCTTCTTTCTATATCACGTCATCATCTAGTCGGAAAAATCATCATGGCCTTTCACGATCTCGAACGTAAGAAAATCGAAAACTTACTCAACGCGTTTATCGAGAAAATTCGACCCGCCCCCCACATTCGTTCAGAGCTTGATTTTAGCTTTGACATTACCGGCCAAAGCATCGAGTTGGTTGAAATTCGGCCTCTATGGGGCAACAAATCAATTATTCACAGGCACGCCTTTGCCAAAGCAACATTCGTCAAAGCACAGCACGTTTTATGGAGGTGAACACCTATGGAACCAGAATACGAACTGTCCCAGATAGAGTCACGGAAGAACCCTTACGCTTCAAGACTAAGAAAACCGTCACCATGCGTCTTTCTGAGGATGCTATCGGTTACTT
>JAIFKU010000102.1 GCA_020049495.1 Accumulibacter sp. | reverse complement strand
GCAACGAGCGCCACACTGGCAGAAATTTTCAATACGGGGAAACGGGTTTTCATCTCGGTATTTCCTCAGAAAAGTTCGTGTTCAACACGTAGTAATTTTATGTGTGCATTATCTAGCAGTCATAGCTCCTTATCAATAGCCCGAAAGTGCTAATCAGCCCTGTTTAAGCGGGTTTCGGTTAGCTCTTTCGGACTAATGGGCTCCTGAATCCGAATAGACCCGACCTTGAAGAAGATTCACTTACTCTTCGATGGGCCCGGAACGGACTTGCCCGGAGGATTGCGAAAAACATTAGTTCTTTCGGGCTATTGAGAAATCCTGACAAAGTGAGCAGAATGACGGTATGCGAAACGGGCCAAAATGTATCAACACCATGACTGGTTTCACTTTGATTGAACTCATCGTGGTGATTGTCATTCTGGGTATCCTGGCCGCTACCGCCTTGCCAAGATTCGTCAATTTGAGCACCGATGCTCAGATTGCAGCGACTCAGGGCGTTGCGGGTGCAATTTCCTCAGGCTCAACGATCAACTATTCGGCGCGAAAAGTGAATTCAACCCAAGGTCAGCCGGTAACGGATTGCGCGGACGCGAGAAACCTGATTGCCGGAGGTTTGCCGACCGGCTATTCGATGGGCCCCCCCGGGTTTCCACTCGCCATCACTGCCGATGTGACAGTCGTCTGTGTCGTCTATGGGCCTGGAAGCACGACAGCCAGTGCATTGGTCACCGGGATTCTTTAACACGGATTGTAAATCCTGGCTTAATGAAAGCATGACATGAACACATTAAATTTTGTCAGATCACTCGTGGCCGCCAGTGCGCTCTCTTTTGCACTATTGTCTGCGCCGGCGCAGGCGGCAGTGGATTTCAATTCGGATCCGACGACGGATTTTGCCCTAGACCCAGGCTCGTCGATTCTCTCCGGCGGCTACACGTTCTTTTCAACGTCGAGGAGCGCAGTGGTCAGTGGAAATGGCATACTGGATAATGGAAGTTACTGGCAATACGGTGTCTACAACGGTACCAACATGCTGGTGTTCGATGGGGTCTCCGGCACACTGACGGTCACCCGCACAGGTGGCGGACTTTTTTCATTGAGCAGCCTTGACGTTGGCCGTTGGCTAGGCCTTCAACCAAATAATACTGCCCGATTGAGCATCACCGGCCATACACAATCCAGTGGTGATGTGTGGATCGACTCCAGCCTGTCCACTACATCATTCAACACTCTCTCGACCCCGTCGTTTTCGAATCTTCTGTCGCTGACCATGCGTATAACCGGCTATTCATCGTCTGCCTACGCCGCCATCGACAATCTCGTTCTCGCCGCCGTGCCTGAACCCGAAACCTACGCACTCATGCTGGCCGGGTTGGGTTTGCTGGGTATCCTGGCCCGTCGTCGTAAAGCCGGATTGCTGTAACGCCCATTAAGTGTGCCTTGCCGGGTACACATAAAAAAACGGCCTCGAACGAGGCCGTTTTCAATTCTGCATTGGCGCTCAATCCTCGACGCCCGGAAAGGCGAAATAGGCCTTGGCGTTGCGATAACAGATGTCCTGCGTCATGCCGCCGAGCATTTCGAAATCGGCCGGTGCTTCGCCGTTTTCGATCCAGCCGCCGATCAGCGCGCAGAGGATGCGGCGGAAGTACTCGTGACGCGGGAATGAGAGGAAGCTGCGCGAATCGGTGAGCATGCCGACAAAGCGCGACAGCAGCCCGACGTTGGCGAGGCTGATCATCTGCTGTTTCATGCCGTCGATGTGGTCATTGAACCACCACGCCGAACCGACCTGGATCTTGCCGGGAATCGAACCGTCCTGGAAACAGCCCATCACCGACCCGAGCACTTCGAGGTCGTTCGGGTTGAGCGAATAGAGGATCGTTTTCGGCAGCATGCCGTCGCGCTGCAGCGCGTCCATGAAGGCGGCGAGCCGCGGTGCGCTGATCGTGTCGCTGGCCGCGTCGTAGCCGGTATCGGGACCGAGGCGCTTGAACATCGGCGTGTTGAGATTGCGCAGGGAGGCCATGTGCAACTGCATCGCCCAGCCGCGTTTGGCGTTCATTCGTCCGACTTCGAGCAGCAGCGCCGTTCTCATCGTTTCGCTCTCGTCGCGCGTCGGCACCGATCCCTGCAGCAGTTTGGCGAACAGCGTCTCAAGCGCCTGCGGCGTCGCGAAGCTGGCGATCGAGGTGGCTAGCGCGTGATCGGACGCACGGCAGCCGAGATCGTGGAACGCGGCGTGGCGCTTTTCGAGGGCGGCGACGAGATCCTTGTACGAAGCGATCGTCAGATCGGCGGCGGCGGCGAGCTTGCCAAGGTAGGCTTTCCAGGCGACCGGATCATCGACGGCGAGCGCCTTGTCGGGGCGGAAGCACGGCGTCATCACCGGCTCGCCGGGTTTTCTGGCGGCGGCATAGGCGACGTGATGCTCGAGGCTGTCGGCCGGGTCGTCGGTGGTGCCGACGGCGCGTACCTTCATGCGCATGAGCAAGGTGCGGGCGCCGAACTCGGGGCCGGTGATCTGCGCGTTGCACGCTTCCCAGATCATCGGCGCGGTCTTTTCGGAGATGAATTCGCGGATTCCGAAATAGCGCTGAAGCTCGAGGTGCGCCCAGTGATAGAGGGGATTGCCGACGAGGTAGGGAACCGTCTTCGCCCAGGCGAGGAAGGTCCGGTAGTCGGGTTCGTGACCGGTGACGTCGTCCTCGGCAACACCGTTGGCACGCATGACACGCCACTTGTAGTGGTCACCGCCGAGCCAGGCCTGGGCGATGTTCGTAAAGCGCGTATCGTTGGCGATATCGGCTGGCGGCAAATGGCTGTGATAATCGATGATCGGCATCTGCGCTGCGTAGTCATGATAGAGCCGCTTTGAACTCTCGTCGGGAAGAAGAAAGTCGGCATCCATGAAAGGCTTCATACACTTACTCCGTAATTGAAAACATCAGTTGCACGTTCAGCGCGAAAGCCAGCCGCCATCGACAGCGATGGTATAGCCGTTTACGTAATCGGAGGCTTTTGAAGAGAGGAAGACCACCGCACCACCGAGATCTTCGGGCAAACCCCAGCGCCCGGAAGGAATGCGCGCCAGGATTTCCGCGTTACGTTTCTCGTCGGCGCGCAGTTGCGTGGTGTTGTCGGTGGCCATGTATCCCGGGGCAATGGCGTTGACATTGACGCCGTGTTTCGCCCACTCGTTGGCCATCAGCATGGTGATGCCCTTGATACCGCTCTTGGATGCCGTATAGGACGGCACGCGAATCCCCCCCTGGAAGGACAGCATCGAGGCAATGTTGACGATCTTGCCCCCCGTACCCTGCACGATGAACTGGCGGGCGACGGCCTGGCACATGAAGAAGGCGGACTTGAGGTTGATGTTCATCACATCGTCCCACTCTTTCTCGGTGAAATCGACGGAATCGTTGCGCGTGATGATGCCGGCGTTGTTCACCAGGATATCGATATGGCCAAAGGCCTTCAGCGCTGTTTCAACGACGCGCCCGACCGGCTCGATGCTGATCAGGTTGGCCTGCACGTGCACGTATTTTTTTCCGGCCGCTGCGATGGCGGCAGCCGTCTCCGGGGCATCCTCGGTGTAGGTCACCCCGACGATATCCGCGCCGGCTTGTGCCAAAGCGATCGCCATACCACGGCCGAGGCCGCGCTCCGATCCGGTAACAATGGCTACTTTTTTATCAAGCCTGAAAGCATCGAGTATTCCACTCATGTCCGTTTCCTTTATTTGAGGTCGTTGGGGCCGAGGCCGTCCATGTCGTCGAAAGTCTGGTTCTCGCCGGCCATCCCCCAGATGAAGGAATAGGGGCCTGTACCTACGCCCGAATGGATGGACCAGGACGGCGAAATAACAGCCTGCTCGTTAGCCACAACGAGGTGCCGGGTCTGCGTCGGTTCGCCGTGCAAATGGAAGATGCGCGTCGCGTCGGCCATGCCGAAATAGAGATAGACCTCCATGCGCCGCTCGTGCGTGTGCGGTGGGTAGGTATTCCAGACGCTGCCAGGCTCGAGGACGGTGACGCCCATGACCAGTTGGCAGCTCTTGCAAACCGCCGGATGGACGTACTGGTAGATGGTGCGTACATTGCAGGTCTCGGCGGCGCCGAGTTTCTTCGGATTGGCGTCGGCGCGCGTGATGCGTACCGTCGGATACGTCGCATGCGCCGGGCAGCTCATGAGATACATCCTGGCCGGATTGGCGGGATCGTCGCTGGACAGGGAAACCGCCTTGGCTCCCATGCCCACATAAAGGCCATCCCCGTTCGACAAGGCATGCGTCTGGCCATCGATCAGAACCTGGCCGGAGCCACCGAGATTGACGATGCCCAGTTCCCGGCGATCGAGGAAGTTCGGCGTACCGAAGGCCTTGCCACCTTCCAGTGCCAGGGCCTGCGTAGTCGGTACGGCACCACCGAAGACAACCCGGTCAACATGGGTGTATACCAGTTTCAGTTCGCCGGTCGCAAAGATCTGCTCGACGAGGAAATGGCGACGCAGGGCTTCGGTATCGTAAGCCTTCACGTCTTCCGGGTGGTGTGCATAACGTGTATCCAGCTTCATGATTTCTCCTAATCAAACCTTGATAAAGTCTTCGCGCTGGGGCGTGAAGATGTCGAGCAAGCGTCCCTCAGCAACACAAACAGCGCCATGCAGCGCTGAGGACGGAACATACATTGAATCTCCCGCTTTGAGCACGAAGGATTCGCCTTCGAGGGTGAATACGAACTCGCCCGAGAGGCAGTAGCAAACTTGCTCGTGTGGATGACGGTGTTCAGCGCCGACGGCACCGACGGCGAAAAAAACCTCTACCGTCATGAGGCTGCCGCCTCGCGCACGGATCTTCCGGCTGAGTTTGCCCGCCTCGATAGTTTCCAGCTCGATTCCGGCATCGGGGAATGACAGGGCGCTCATCTGGACACCAGACAAGGAATGGCGATACGCAAGTTCATGGATTCCTCCAAACAGGGGTTACTAAATTCGGATTTATGACAGAGGTGTGTTGTGTGGGCAGAACAAGAAAACCGGACAGCAGTCAGACCACAACTCATCAGCACCAACTTTACACCAGGCCGAAGAGGTGTTCAAGATATTTATGAAACGACATTCCATTTCCAAAAAGTTGTCTCGCGGTACTTTCAGACAAGCGTTCCGTGATCAATATTTCATTTTCATGGCTTTGACATAACCCAGGCGTTTTGAAATCACTCCGCCCACATTCCTGAGTTCTTCGATTACCTTTTCCTTGTTCTCGTTCAGACGTTTGATTGGCCCCGACACACTGATCGCGGCGATGACACCCCCGGTATAGTTGTAAATCGGCACCGCCAGGCAGTAAAGCCCGTACTCGACCCCCTCGTCATCAATGGAATAGCCATCCGTTCGAATATGGGCGAATTCTTCATACAGCCGGATGCGGTCGATGACCGTTTTTTCAGTAAACTTTCCCAGCTTCTTTTCAAAGACCCGATCTGTTTCTTCAATCGGCAGATTGGCCAGGATGACTTTGCCAAGAGCCGTGCAGTAGGCAGGGCGGCGACTGCCCAGTCTGGCGGTTGTCTGAATGGAACTGGTGCCTTCGGCCTTGTACAGATAAACCACGTCACCATTGTTGTACACCGCCAGAAATGACGTTTCCCCCACCGTCGTCGACAATTCCTGCAAATACGGAATCGAAACATCGACGATATCCTGTCCGATCAGACCGCTGATCCCGATTTCAAGGGCTTTTATTCCTATGTAATAGCGTTCGTTTTCCTTGTTCCAGGTCACGTACTCGCGCGCCGAAAGAATTTCAAGGATACGGAAAGCGGTTGTTTTCGGAATGCCCACCGACTTGACCAGATCGGCCAGGGACAATCCTTTTGCATTCTGCGCAACGGCCTCAAGAACACTCAAGGTCTTGTCAACATTCGAATTGATTTTTTCACTCATTTTGATACGCCAGTAATTGAGTCATCAATATTCTTTTGTACTTATTCCGGCGAATGACACACCACATTACCAAAAACCAGTATCACCATCAGACCAAAGATGCCAATCAGCATCCACTCCATGCCCCGTAATATCCACTTTGAAAACATTTCAACTCCCTTGTGAAAACCGTAACAACAGACCCGAGTTCACCCTAGTGCAAACGCCTAGGGATGCGCTGATTAAATGACGAATTGTCATTCCGGCGAAAGCCGGAATCCAGGAAAATCAAGGTACTGGACCCCGGCACCCCAAGGGCACTTCCTGCGGGGCGCTTTCGCCGGGGTGACGACTTATTCAGTGTTTCTCTACCGCCCCATCCACCCGCCATCAACAACGAGGGTGCTGCCGTTGACGTAATCGGAAGCACTCGACGCCAGGTAGATCACCGCACCGACCATGTCTTCAGGCTTGCCCCAGCGTCCGGCCGGAATCCGCGCCATGATCTGGGTGCTACGCGTCGGATCGGCCATCAGGGCGGCATTCATCTCGGTGTCCATGTAGCCGGGCACAATGCAATTGACGTTCACTCCCTGGCCGGCCCATTCGTTGGACAGCGCCTTGGAAAACTGCGCGACCGCCCCCTTGCTCGCGGCGTAGGCCGGAACCGTTACCCCGCCCTGAAACGTGAGCAGGGACGCAATATTGATGATTTTCCCCCGGCCCTGCGCGAGCATCAGCCGTCCGACTTCCTGGCAAAGGAAAAATGGGGCGTTCAAATTGACGTTGAGTACGAAATCCCAGTCTTTCTTGGGGAAATCGACGGCCTTGTGACGACTTTGTACCCCGGCGTTGTTGATCAGGATATCGATGTGGCCGAATTGTGCCTTGACCGACTTGACCAGTTCCGGGATGGCTTCGATGTTTTCCAGATCGTGAATGAAGAATTTCCCACGCACTCCACACGCTTCAATGTCGTCGATCACGGCCTGATCATGCTGGCGTCCGACCACGGCAACATCGGCTCCGGCTTTGGCCAAACCAATCGCCATGGCTTTGCCCAGGCCCCGGTTGCCACCGGTAAACAGGGCGACTTTGCCTTTTAAACTGAACAGATCCAGCATCTTTTTATCCCTTTTTCAATTATGCAAAATCCAGCGATTACATCTTGAACAGCATCTTGATCGTGTTGCCCCCTTTGAGAAGCTGCTGAAAGACTTCGGGCGCCTGTTCCGGGGTGGATTCGGACAGTAGCAGGTCAAAGTCGATGCCTCCGCTTTCCAGGATTTGCGTGGCGATTTCAAAATCGCGGCGCTCATAGACACGGATGCCGATGACGGTCAGTTCCTTGAATTCGACTTTGAGCAGATCGACTTCCGGCGGTTTCTTGTAGGAGCCGACGATGACCGCGGTGCCCTGGACTTTGATCACGTCCATCAGGTGGGTCTGCACACTGGGATGGGCGGCACAGTCAAAGGCGAAGTCGGCGTTGTAACCGTGTGTTTCGTCCTTGATCCGGGCGCGGATATCTTCTTTGCTCGCGTCAATTGTCGTGAACCCGAGTTTTTGAGCCACGCTCAAACGATACGGGTTGGCTTCGACGACGATCACTTTCGCCGCGCCGAAATAGTTCAGACAGGACGCAACACACAGGCCGATGGGTCCGGCACCAAAGACGACCGCACGATCCCCCGGCTTGTAGCCCGATCGGCGCACTGCGTGCACGCCCACCGCCACGGGCTCAAGAAACGCGCCCAGCTTGAGCGAGAGGGTCTTGGGGATTTCAAGGACTTTGTCGACCGGTACCTTGACGTATTCGGCCATGCCGCCATCGCAGTCGATGCCGATCAGCCGCAGGGTGTTGCAGACATGGGCGTAGCCGTTCAGGCAGGGTTCGCAGTGTCCACAGGAGAGCAGCGGGTAAACCGTGACCGGGGTGCCCTTGGCCAGCGTCGGGTGCCCGTGTTCTATCGTCCCCGAAAATTCGTGCCCCATCACCAGCGGCGCCTGGGCGCGCGGATGGACACCCTGGTAGATGTTCATGTCGGAGCCGCAGACGCCGACATAGGCGACCTTGATCAGGACTTCTCCCGGGCCGGCTTCCGGCATCGGCTTCTGTTCAAAGCCAACGTCTTGCGCACTCCGATAGACAATACTCTTCATGTGAAAATCGCTCCGAAACTGTTAAAACTTGTTGACCTGGTAGAGTGGCGCCTCGCCGCACAGGACCCGCCGCACTTCCTCTGCCGCCTTGCGCTTGAGTTCTTTTGCCGATTCCTCCGAATGCCACGCCAGGTGCGGTGTACATAGGAAATTCTCGTGTTTGAACAGGGGATGGTCCGGCGCGCCGGGTTCGACACTGAGAACATCCATGGCGGCGCCTGCCAGTTTTCTCTCGCCCAGCATTTTTTCCAGCGCTACCTCATCCACAATCGATCCGCGGGCGGTATTGACCAGATAGGCCGATGGCTTCATCAGGCGCAGCATTTTTTCGTCAAGCAGATACCGCGTCGTTGCCGATAACGGACAGTGTACGGAGACCACATCGGACTGCTGGAGCAATTCCTCAAGGCTGACCAGGGTAACGTAGTCCGGCACTTGGTCAGGCGACACATAGGGGTCATGCGCGATGACCTTCATGCCCAGGGCATGTGTTTTATGCGCCATTGCACTGCCGATCCGGCCAATTCCGATGATGCCGATCGTCTGCACCTGATGGCGATGCATCGGTTGCATCAAGTGATAATCCCATTGCCCGCCCTTGACCAGGGCACTGGCCTGGGAAATTTTTCGGGTCAGGCAAAGCATCATGGCCAGGGCATGATCGGAGACTTCCTGGGTTCCGTAGTCCGGCACATTGCTGACGATGATGCCAAGATCAGCGGCGGCCTGAAGATCAACGGTATCCACGCCCACGCCGTAACGGGCAATGATCTTGCATCGTTTCAGATGCTGCATCACACGCCGTGTCATCGGCGCGTACATGATGAGGAGCCCTTCTCCCTCGCTGCATTGTGCGATGATTGCGTCTTCAGTCCGGCATTTCAACCACAGAATTTCCTGGCTGATGTCAGCCAGTACAGCCTGCTCGATTTCAATCGACGGATGATCACAATCGGCAACAATCACAACACGCCTGGTATTCAAGTCTGCACTCCTCAATCCTGAAACAACGATCCAGAAAAATGATTACCAACCAAAAAATAAACAATATTCCATCAACGCAAACATATTTAACGGAACAACGTTCTTAAATTATAGCACTGAACTATTTAAATAGAACGCTGTTCTTTTTTTATAGGCGGCCTATACGCTCACTGCAGTCAGTAGACGATCATACCAATCAGCAAAACCGAGCGGAGTTCAGAGGGCCTTGATCTTTGCCCACACCGCATCCTCGACCGGGATACCATGTGCCAGATTGGCATTGCGTATCGCCAGTTCCTTTTCTCCGGGATAGAGTACGGGCTGATTCGGATCGACACGCTCGGAACCCTGAATATTTTCGATCACCTCATTGATGGCCGAAGCCAGGTAATCTTCGCCGGCAATGCGCGTTGCATCCATGGCGATGAACATTTGCGACAGCCCGTATTCGTCGCTGCCCAGTTCGCCGACCTTCATCGTCGAGCGACCGCCCGACAGCACGGCGGCGATCAGGTCCATGACGATGGACATCGACGACCCCTTCCAGTAACCGATCGGCAGAACGCGCCAGGTCTTGGCGATCTCTTTCGGGTCGCAGGACATGTTGCCCTGTTCGTCGTAGCCGCCGGGGACCGGCATCATTTCGTTGCGCATCGCCGAGGCTTCCATCTGGCCGTAGGAGAATTGCGCCATGGCGATGTCGACGACGACATGGCCCTCCTTGCGCGGGACAGCCATGATGAACGGGTTATTGCCGATGCGTCGATCGCGCGCGCCCCACGCCGGCATGTTCGGCTGGGTATTGGTCCAGCAGATACCGATACAGCCCGCGTCAGCAGCCTGCCAGCCATAGCTGCCGCCGCGCAGCCAGTGATTGGTGTTGGCCAGGGCAACGCAGCCGATACCGAATTCTTTGGCGAGATCAATGGCCCTATCCATCGACAGCTTGGCATTCACGTTGCCCAGGCCCAGATTTCCGTCCCAGCGCTCGAATGCGCCCATGCCCTGGACCCGGCTTGGTTTGGCCTTGACGTCGATATAACCCTTTTCGACGTATTCGATCACGCGCGGAAAACGATTCACGCCGTGCGAATACACTCCATCGCAACTGGTTTCGCTCATCAATCGGGCCGAGAGATCGGCGGTGGCTTCGTCGCAGCCATTCTTGATCAGGACGCGCTTGAATTCGGCTTTTAGTTCATCAAACGGAATGCGTGGCATGGCTTATTCCTTCAATAATCGGTTTGCAGTCGTTTTGTCATACACGCAGGCCAGGCAAGCGAACGCGCCAGATCCTCCGTGCCGATATAAGGCATTACTCACATCGCTCGTCAGTACCCATTCTCCTGACGGTATTTCTTCAACACTTCGTCCGCCACCCAGGTGGAACGCACTGCACTTTCGACACTGCCCGGACACGGCGCAATCCCGTTGAGGTCATCGACGATGCTCTGGATGAAGGGCTGCTGCACATGCGCCGGATTGGGAATATCCGCCTCCTGCACACCGCTCCCGTTGATCAGTCTCAGCGGCTTGTCGCTAAAGAACTCAAGTTCGATGCGGCCTCTGGAACCGACGATCTCGACGCGATCTTCACCATGCCCACAGACGTAACACCACGAACCGGAACCCTGAACACCACTGACATGACGCCACGTGGCCGTGACGGTGTCCTCGACGTCGTAAAGGCCGGCCAGGTTTCCGGCTATCCCGTGGACCTGCTCGATGGCACCGAACCAGAAATCGAAAATGTCCAGCGTATGGA
The DNA here is from genome assembly GCA_020049495.1 of Accumulibacter sp. Classification (GTDB taxonomy): domain Bacteria; phylum Pseudomonadota; class Gammaproteobacteria; order Burkholderiales; family Rhodocyclaceae; genus Propionivibrio. The sequence continues at coordinate 6,082 of JAIFKU010000102.1, read as the reverse complement.
TGCCCATGTCGAGGAACTTGCCGCCACCGGAGACTTCCGGTAGCAGGCGCCAGGGAAGCGTGGCGCGGGACAGATCTTCTGTCGCCGGAGGCTGGTGTTGAACCGCACGCACACAGCGTACGTCACCGATGGCGCCGCTATCGAGCCATTCCTTGACCTTAAGAAAGCGCGGCATGGCGCGCCGGTAAAACGCCACGAACAGCCGTACACCCTTTTTTTCGCAGGCCTCGACGATTTCACGGCATTCTTCGAAACGCATGGCCATTGGTTTTTCGACGTAGACGTGCTTACCCGAATTGGCGACAAGCAAGGAAAGGGGTTTATGCGACGATGGCGGTGTGGCGACATAGACCGCATCAATATCCTGGTCAGCCAGTAGCTGTTCGACCGAGTCGCAGGCTTTGGCCACGCCGTGGCGTTGGGCAAAGGAACGGGTCAATTCGGGATCCACGCTCGTTACGGCGGCGAGCGACGAATTTCTCGACTTGTAGAAGCCCGGCCCACTCTTCACTTCGGCCACCGCCCCACAACCGATCATGCCCCAACGAATCGTCTTCATCTTTAAAGGCCATCCGTTAGCAGGGTTACCCGGACCTTGATGACCACTTTACGAATCGCTGCCGGGCTGCCACAGGCACACCCCGGACGATGCACGTCGCTGGGGAAAAACACGGCAAAACTGCCCGGTATCATGGTCAGTGTGGACTCGTTTTCCATGCCGCTATAAAAGAGCAAATCGCGCGGCTCCAGAAGGTCTTCGGCAAGCGCATTGTTGCCCGTGTCCGAGGCTACACCGATCAGCTCGCTACCGCTACAGAGATACTGCACGTCGATATACTGGCGATGCACTTCAGGGCGTGTCTCGGCAAACAGCTTGGTATGCATGTCAATAACCTGGACGTAGATATCACGCCCTTGCAAATCATAATTTCCTGCAGGCAAGGCGGCAAAATCCGTCTGTCTGAGGTGTTCGACCGCCAACCTGAGCGGCTTGGGAAGCCAGGCAAAGCCCGACTCCAGATCATTGACATGGCCGAAAATCATGCAGGACTCCTTATTGGTTATTGCCCGTAAAACAGTTCAACAGCACACTGCATACCTGTGTACCAGCATACACAAAAATGCGGAATTAACATTTTCACTACAACGTGACGATTTCACCGAGGCGCGGCAGACGTACCCCGGACCAGCCCAACTGCTCCTGAATGGCCGTGGCAAATGCTGTCGCGGCGGTGACTTCGCCATGCACCACGAAGGTATGCCCCGGCGGCTGGCGGAAACCACGCAGCCAGTTGAGAAGAGCGGCCTGATCGGCATGGGCCGACAGACCGCCCACCGTGTAGATGCGTGCCCTGACCGGGACCGGCTGGCCGAAGATATGGACCAGCCGCGCGCCATCGACCAGCCGGCGCCCCAGCGTGCCGGCGGCCTGGAAACCGGCAATCAGGATGCTGCATTCGCTGCGCGGCAGATTTTCGCGCAGGTGATACTTGATCCGCCCGGCCTCGCACATGCCGCTGGCTGAAATGATGACCGCGCCGCTACGGATGTCATTGAGCGCCCTGGAATGCTCGACATCGGCAACGAACTCGATTTTCATCTGCTCCGGATGCGCCTGCACCCAGGCGATCAACTCGCCGGTTTCGCTATCGAGCAATTCCGGATGCGCCAGCGTAATCCGTGTTGCGGCATTGGCCATCGGCGAATCGACATAGACCTTGAGCGGCGAGATGCGCTTGCGCCGCACCAGATCCGCGAGCATGTAAATGATTTCCTGGGTACGCCCGACAGCAAACGATGGGATAACTAAATTGCCATGCGTGGCGCGCGTACGCTCGAAGGCAGCAACGATTTCTTCTTCGGTTTCCGGCATCGAACGGTGCTGGCGGTTTCCGTAGGTGGATTCGATCAGTAGCAGATCCGCCTCGGGCACCACTTTCTCGGGATCACGCAGGACCGGACGGCTCGACATGCCCAGATCGCCGGAAAAAACCAGTTTGCGCGGCCGGCCCTCGCCGCTGACGCTTATCTCCAGCCACGACGAACCGAGAATGTGGCCGGCATCATGGAAGCAGACCTTGACCGTTTCGGCAGGCTGAATTGATTTGCCATAAGGGGCCGGTTGAAGCAACTTGAGTGTCGACAGCGCCTGCGCCACGGTGTAAAGCGGGGCAGTCACCCCGCCTTCGCTTTTGCCGCGCCGATGCCGGTTGCGCAATTGCCATTCGCTTTCCTTTTCCTGAATGTGTGCGCTGTCGGGCAGCAGCACTGCGAGCAGGTCGATGGTGGCCGGCGTTGCGTAGATCGGTCCGCGATAACCGAGCATGGCCAGGCGCGGCAACAGGCCCGAATGGTCGATATGGGCATGCGTCAGCAACACGAAATCGATTGTCCGTACGTCAAAACCGAAATTCAGAGCCTTCAGGTTCTTCGACCGTGCCTCCGGCCCGCCCTGAAACATCCCGCAGTCGACCAGAAAGCGGATGCCGTCCGTTTCCACTATCGTGCACGAACCGGTCACTTCGCCAGCCGCACCAAAAAACCCGATACGCATAGTCAACTCCTCATGACAAGACTTAGCATGAACCTTAAGAGAAACGAATGCAACGCCGGGGTAACTGTCCCGGCATTCGAAAAAATACTGTTACACACGAGCCCATCTGATTCATCACCCAGGAAAAGAAAAAACCCAAACAAGCTATAAACCTGTCTGGGTTTGTTCAGGAGTTCACTGCAGGTACCGCGCTAGAACGGGATGTCATCCTCCATGTCATCGAAGACTGGCGGCTTCTTGGGCGGAGCAGGACGCGCCCCGCTGCCGGATGGAGCACCTGTCGATGGCATGCTGCCACCGTATTCGACCTCGCCACCCGTGGATGATGCAGTGTTCGGACGGCCACCGAGCATCTTCATTTCATCGCCGCGAATTTCCGTGGTGTAGCGCTCCTGTCCTTCTTTATCCGTCCATTTACGTGTGCGCAAGCTACCCTCGACATACACCATGGACCCCTTCTTCAGGTATTGCCCTGCTATCTCTGCCGTCTTTCCGAAAAAGGAAACACGATGCCACTCAGTCAATTCCTTGCGTTCGCCGCTCACCTTGTCCTTCCACGATTCAGTGGTAGCGAGGCTGAAATTACACATGGGGTCGCCTGTTGCGGTATAGCGAATGTCCGGATCCTTGCCCAGATTACCTACGAGAATCACCTTATTGACCGAAGCCATGTTGCCTCCATGAAGAGTGTTCGAAATGTGGATTATAAAGACTTATGCCGGTTGCCGCTGAGCGCGTGGCGGAGGTTGAATCATTGTCATGGACAGCCCGAGCCAGATCAGCGCCAGAACACTGCAGACCATGAATACGGCATCGCCACTGACATTCTGCACCAGCCAGCCGCCGATCCAGCCGCCGCAGAACAGACCGGCCGCCTGCGTGGTGTTGTAGACGCCGAGCGCCAGACCGCGCAAGTGTGCCGGGGCAAAGCGGGAAACCAGCGAAGGCAGCGTTGCTTCGAGGATATTGAAGGCGACAAAAAAGGCGAGCACCAGAAAAACCAGAAACGGGAAGCTTTCCCGTCCGAAGATGAAACCTACCTCGGTCAGCAGCAAGAGGGCAATTGCGCCGACAAAGACCTGCTTAACCCGACCCTGACGCTCGGCAAAAATGATCGCCGGCACCATCAGCACAAAGGAAGCCAGTACCGCCGGCAAATAAACCTTCCAGTGACCGGACAACGGCAAGTTGCCGATCGTTTTCAGTGCGAAGGGAACGACGATGAACATCGCCATCTGCATCAGATGCAGTGAAAAAATACCGAAGTTCAGGCGCAAGAGCTGAGGATCAAGCAGCGTCTCTGCATGGGAAACATCGTGCAAGCGAATAATGGGCGGCGCCGGGGGAACCACATGGGTCACCACGCCGATGGCGGCAAGCGACAGCACCCCGGTCAGCAAAAACAGGCCTGACAGACCGACCAGGGCATAGAGCATCGGCGCCACTACCAGTGAACCGGCAAAGACCAGGCCGATCGACGAGCCGATCATGGCCATGACCTTGGTGCGATGCTGTTCGCGTGTCATATCGGCGGCCAGCGCCGTCACCGCTGCCGAAATAGCGCCTGCGCCCTGCAGGATACGCCCGCCAATGACCCAGTAGAGATCGGTTGCCAGCGCCGCCACAAAACAGCCGGCGGCAAAAAGAAGCAGCCCGAAAACAATCACCGGCTTGCGCCCGAAGCGGTCGGAGGCCACGCCAAACGGGATCTGGAAGATCGCCTGAGTGAGCCCATACGCGCCCAAGGCAATGCCAACCAGCGTGAAGCTATCACCCCCCGACAGATTCTGTGCGGCCACGGAAAACACCGGCAGGATCAGGAACAGCCCGAGCATGCGTAAGGCAAAGATGGAGGCCAGGCCGATTCCGGCGCGGCGCTCTGTGGACGTCATCGGGTCATGGGTTGGGGATAACATCAGGTCGACACCGATCAACAGAGGAAAAACGGAACGAGTAGGGGTTTGAGCGGTCGTAATTGCCTACGGATTTGCGTATATTAACAGGTTTGCATCACCCCTCAGGCAACGCTCCCCAATGGATGAACTTCGAGAAATCAGAATTCGCGGCGCACGCACGCACAACCTTAAAAACATCAATCTTGATCTGCCACGCAACCGGCTGATCGTGATTACCGGCCTCTCCGGTTCGGGCAAATCTTCGCTGGCTTTTGACACGCTTTATGCCGAGGGGCAGCGACGCTATGTCGAATCGCTGTCGGCCTATGCCCGTCAATTCCTGCAACGTATCGACAAGCCGGATGTCGATCTGATCGAAGGGCTGTCGCCGGCGATTTCCATCGAACAGAAAGCGACCAGCCACAACCCGCGTTCGACCGTCGGCACTGTCACCGAAATCCACGACTATCTGCGTCTGCTCTTTGCCCGGGCCGGCACACCCTACTGTCCGGAACATCAGCAGCCGCTCGATTCGCAGACCGTCTCGCAGATGGTCGATCACGTGCTGGCACTGCCTGCCGAAACCAGGCTGATGATTCTGGCCCCCGTCGTTGCCAATCGCAAGGGCGAGCAACTTGAACTCTTTGGCGAACTGCGCGCGCAGGGCTTCGTTCGCTTGCGCGTCGACGGAAAAATCCACGAAATCGACGCGCTGCCCAAACTGGCCAAGACGCACAAGCATACCGTTGATGTCGTTATTGACCGTCTCAAGATTCGTGACGACATGCGCCAGCGTCTCGCCGAATCGTTTGAAACCGCGCTGCGTCATGCCGATGGACGGGCCATCGCCTATGAGATGGATACGGCCCGGTGTGCTCGTATTCGCTGCAGGAACTCGAACCGCGCATCTTCTCCTTCAACAACCCGATGGGCGCCTGCCCGACTTGCGACGGCCTTGGCGTCATCCAGTTCTTCGACCCCAAACGCATCGTCGCCCAGCCCGGTCTGTCACTGGCCGCCGGTGCCATTCGCGGCTGGGATAAGCGCAACCAGTTCTACTTCCAATTGATTACCTCGTTGGCAGCGCACTATGGTTTTGACGTAGAGGCCCCGTTCTCGAAGCTCCCGGAGGGTATCCAGAAGATCATTCTGTATGGTTCGGGGCGTGAAACGATCGCCTTCGTCTACCTCAACGAGCGCGGCAGCAAATCGATGCGCGAGCATGCCTTCGAGGGCATCGTCTGCAACTTCGAACGCCGCTACAAGGAAACCGATTCGCTGGCGGTACGCGAAGAACTCGCCAAACTGATCAGCAACAAGGTCTGCCCGAGTTGCGCAGGCGCGCGCCTGCGTGAAGAAGCGCGCAACGTTCGCATCGGCTCGCAGGCTGACGCACTCAATCTGCACGAAATCAGTCGCCTGCCCCTGGCACAGGCTCGCGAGCATTTCCTGAATCTGAAACTCATTGGCAACAAGGCGCAGGTCGCCGAAAAAATTCTCAAGGAAATCACCAGCCGCCTGCAGTTCCTGATCAACGTCGGGCTCGACTATCTCTCGCTTGACCGCTCGGCGGAAACGCTCTCCGGTGGCGAAGCGCAGCGCATTCGCCTCGCTTCGCAGATCGGTTCGGGTC
>JAIFKU010000089.1 GCA_020049495.1 Accumulibacter sp. | reverse complement strand
CAGTCGTGGGTGACCTGATCATGCCGATCATTGCCTGGATCATGGGCGGCAAGCTCGATTTTTCCGGGATGTATTTCGTGCTCGGAAACGTTCCGCCGGGAACCGCACAAACGCTGGATGCGCTCAAGAAGGCGCAGGTTCCGGTCTTTGCCTATGGTAGCTTCATCACCATTCTGGTGAATTTCCTGATTCTGGCCTTCATCATTTTCATCATGGTCAAGCAGATCAACCGGCTCAAGAAGTCTGAACCACCGGCACCGCCGGCGCCTACCGCAGAAGACATTCTGCTCTTGCGCGAGATCCGTGACAGTCTGAAGAAGTAATTCCGGTTTTCAGGAGAAACGGCGCACTGCGAAGTGCGCCGTTTCTTCGTGGCATCATTACCTTACTCCGCCTCTGCGGTGGGTCCTGAAGTTAAATGCGCTGATCCGTTGCCGATCAAAGTCCCAGTGGTGAAAGGTCGAGCTTTCCGTCCTTCAGCGCCGGGCACCAGTAATACGCACCGGAAAGCGGCCGGGTGAAACTGAAGAGGGCGTCGACAATGCCGTCCTCTTCGCCGACCATGCGCCTGAGTTGCGCTTCGAAGGCGTCGAACGAGGCGCCAAAGGCGACAAACATCAGGCTGCCGGAATTGCCTTCCGTCCAGGGCATCGATCGGCGCCAATTCTTTGTTCGACAGTTCCAGCCTGCTCTGGTATTCCACATGGGCAAGGCTATTTCGTCCCTATAGCCACCCAGGGCGAACCAAAAAAACAGCGATTTGTCTTAGATTCACCTACTTCACCGCGACCAGCTGACGGATTTCGCGCAATTTCACTTTGAGTCGCATGGCGTTGTCACGCCCCATGCGTATCATGATCTTCTGTCCGGATGAACGTTCGGCCAAGTCCGGGTCGGCGAACTGGTAGAGCACCTTGGGTTGTACCAGCCTGATCGGACCATCGATTTCCGGCGCGGCCAGCAGGTCGTCGATGGCAACGACCAGACGATCGTTGAAATACGCGTTGGGGAAACCAATGGCCGCATAGGCGCGTTGGAACAACGGATAGAACTGGCGATACAGCGAAACCAGCTTTTCGCTATTGATACCTTCAAAGAGCTGGATGTAGGCGGTATAGCGCTCCGGATTGTGTGTGCTGATGGTGCGTTCATCGCCTTCACCGCTGGTGATAAACGCTCCCGGCACGCGTTTCAGAGGCACCACGCGCGCTGGCAGATCCTTGCGCGGAAGATTGTCTATGGTGACTACGAGTTTGTGGATCAGGTGATCGGTGAGCAGCAGAGACTTCCATTTTTTTTCCAGGATCCGATACAGAGCTTGGCGAACCAGGACATCGCCGTGATCGAGATCGGGCAGCGTATCAATGCTGGGCGTGGCCTCCAGCGGATGAATGATGGCCGGTTCAGCGGGTGGCAGAATCGGAGCGGGAGGCGGGACAGGGCGCGCCGTCGGCACCGGCCGAGGGAAAGCAATTTCGGCTGTTTCAGGGGTCGGCTCGCTAAGGCGTTGCAGGAAAAAATAGGCCGCAATGGCCGCACCTAAAAGGACGATGACGACGATTACCCAGGATTTTCTGCGCATGGCTCTCACTCCTCTGACCACTTTAGAAGCATTAAAGGATAGACCACATCGTCGAACATGTACGGATTTAATGCGCTGATCCGTTGCCGATCAAAATCCCAGCGGCGACAGGTCGAGCTTTCCGTCCTTCAGTGCCGGGCACCAGTAATAGGCGCCGGAAAGCGGTCGGGTGAACGTGAACAGGGCGTCGACAATGCCGTCCTCTTCGCCGACCATGCGCCTGAGTTGCGCTTCGAAGGCATCGAACGAGGCGCCAAAGGCGACAAACATCAGGCCGCCGGAATTGCCTTCCGCCCAGGGCATCGATCGGCGCAGCACGAAGGCTTCGGGGCTGAAGCTTTCCTGCGCGGTACGCTTGACGTGTGCGGATTCCGGGGCGTCTTCCAGTTCTTCGTTGTCGCTTTGCCGGCGTCCGATGGCGTGGTTCTGGGCCTGCTCGGACATCGCTTCGAAGCACTCGAAATCGTGCTGCCAGCGTTGTGTGGCGACGAAGCTCGATCCGGCAAGCCCCGGCTGGTCCGCACCGACGATCGCGGCGCTGATCGCCTGACCACCTGTGGGGTTCTCGGTGCCGTCTTCAAAGCCGGACAGATCATGTCCTTCAGCGTACTTGAAGGCATCGCGGCAATCTTCCAGGCGGAAAGCGGGAGCCAGTGCCCTGGTAATTTTCCGGGAACGATGCAGGATTTCCCCGCGATCATCGCCGCGCAACCAGATCCAGACGGCATCGGGAGCATTCTCGATGCCAAGTCCTGGTGCGGTGATCAGCGGAAAGCGTTTCAGGCCGGGAATGTTCACTCCCAGTTCGGAAACAAGGCTTTGTCCAAATCCGACGACCGTGTTATTACCATCTGCGAGACCGACCAATGCTAGCAGCCTTTCAGCAATGCAGGTCTTGTCGCTCAGTGAAAAAGCAAGGTAGCGCGCCAGAGCGGGTGGAGGGAGGAGGATTCCGGTTTGTGGTGTATTCATGGACAGGCTCGCGTGAGGTTAATCAAAAACGCTTGACCACAGCGCCCTGACGGCGCTGATACGGCGCTGATAGGCGGCGCGTTCGACGCGGCCACCGCTGGTGCCGTTGAGGCGAAAGGCGTGCTGCAGGCGGCGGAATTCGCGATAGGTGTCACGCACCGGGTCGGTCAGTGCTTGTGGAATGAGGCCGAGTTCAGCGGCGATGCCGAGCAGGGCAATGTTGCCGAGGTTGCCGCACAGGCGTTCGTGGGCGTGGGCATGGCCGAGGATGAGGTACTGGACGATGAATTCGACGTCGATCAGCCCGCCCGGATCCTGCTTGATATCGAAAACTTCATCGCTGTTTGAAGCGTGGCTGTCGAGCATGCGCTGGCGCATGGACAGGACGTCCTCCTTTAGTTTGGCGAGATCGCGCGGCTGGCGCAGGATTTCGCTGCGCAGGGCTTCGAACTGTGCGCCGAGTTCGGCGTCGCCGGCGCAGAAGCGGGCACGGGTCAGCGCCTGGTGCTCCCAGGCCCACGCTTTTTTCATCTGGTAGTCGCGGAAAGCTTCGAGCGAATTGACCAGCATGCCGGCATCGCCGTTCGGGCGCAGCCGAAGGTCGGTCTCGAACAGCATGCCGGCCGAGGTCTGGCTCGACATCCAGGTGCTGATGCGCTGGCCGAGGCGGGAATAGAGTACGCCGACATCGGGTTCGGGATCGTCATGCAGGAAAACGAGGTCGAGGTCCGAGCCGTAGCCGAGTTCCTTGCCGCCCAGCTTGCCGTAAGCGATGACGGCGAACTTCGGTGGGCGCTCCGGGTGCGGATGGCGCTCCTTGAGCTTGTTCCAGCACAGGTCGAGTGTGGTTTTCACGACCATGTCAGCGAGTTGGGTCAGATGGTCGGCCAATCGTTCGACGGTTTGCAGGCCGGCAATGTCCTGCGCCAGCAGGCGGAAAACCTGGGCGTGATGGGTTTCGCGCAGGATGTCCATTTCACGTTCGGTGTCGCCGGCACACTCGGCCAGACGGAATTGCATCTCGCTCTGGAAGTTGGCCCAGTCGGTGGCCATTTCGTAGAGGCGCGGGTCAAGCACTTCGTCGAGCAGGATCGGGTGGCGGGTCAGGTAGGCGGCTGCCCAGACTGAACTGCCGATGATTTCGGCCACCTTGGTCAGCGTTTGCGGATACTGCTGCAGGAGGGCGAGGTAGGCGCCCCGCCGGCTTATCGTTTCAAAGAAGTCGAGGCCGCGCTGCCAGGTGGCATCCGGAGTTTGCGTGGCGGCCGCGGCGACGATCAGGCGCGGCCCCAGCGTGTCCAGCCGCTCGCGGTTTTGTGCCGGCAACTGCTGGTATTTGGCACTCTGGCGGAAGCCACTGAGCCGTTCAAGCATTGCCTTGGGGTGCCTGAAACCCATCTCGGAGAGCGCTTCCAGCGCATCATCCCCCTCGGTCTGTTCGAACCACAGTCCGGCCAGGGCATGGGTGCCTTCCTCCGGGTCGGAGAAAATCTCCTCGAAGTGCTTCGCCACGCGTTGACGGTGCCTGTCGAGAACGACCAGCAACGCCGGCCAGTCGGGGAAATCCATCGCCGCGGCGATCAGTCCGCACTCTTCGTCAGTGGTCGGCAGCATGTGCGTCTGCGCGTCGTTGACGTATTGCAGCCGGTGTTCGAGGCGGCGCAGGAATGTGTAGGCTTCGACCAGTTCGTGCTCGCTCTCGGCCGGCAACAGGCGGCGTGCGACAAGCAAGGGCAACACTTTGAGCGTGGGGCGGATCTGCAGTGCCGGGTCGCGACCGCCGCGAATGAGCTGGAAGACCTGGGCCATGAATTCGATTTCGCGAATGCCGCCGGGGCCGAGCTTGATGTGCTCGGCCATGTCCTTGCGCGCGACCTCGCGGCGAATTTGCGCGTGCAGGTCGCGCATGGCGTTGATGGCGCCGAAATCGAGGTATTTGCGGAAGATGAAGGGGCGCGAAATCTTTTCCAGCATGGCGCGCCACTCGGGTTGCAGGTTGTCGCCGTCGTTCAACACCCGCGCCTTGATCCAGGCGTAGCGCTCCCATTCGCGCCCCTGCGTGATGAAGTAGTTTTCCAGAGAGACGATCGAGCCGACGAGCGCTCCCGAATCGCCGTTTGGACGAAGGCGCATGTCGACGCGGAAGACCTGCCCGTCACCGGTGATTTCATCCAGCGTGGCGATCAGGCGCTTGCCCAGGCGGACGAAGAAATCATAAGCCTCGATCTTGCGCCCGCCATCCGGCATACCGGCGGTCTCGCCATCCTCGGGGTATACGAAAATATAATCGACGTCCGACGAGACGTTCAATTCGCGTCCGCCCAGCTTGCCCATGCCGATGACCAGCAGGCGTTGCGCTCGTCCCTGTTTGTCCAGTGGTTCGCCGAACTGGGCGGCGAGCAGGCGATGCAGGAAGTCGAGAGCGAAATTGGTGGTGAGATCGGCGAGTTGCGTCATGGTCTCGACCACTTCGGCCAGCGTAGCCTGACCGCCGATGTCGCGTACGATGAGGGCGGCCATGACGCGCTGGCGAAGGTGGCGCAGGGTACGCTTGAGGCTCTCTTCGCTGTCCGGGGCTGGCGCCGAAAGAAACGCGTGCATCACTCCGCTGTCCAACGGGCGGCTCGAATATTCTTTCAGCCAGGCCATGATTTCCGGGCGTGCTTCAAGCAACTGGCGCAAAAAGCGGCTGTGCGCCAGTGCGGGTTCCCATTCGGGCAGGGGCAGCGTGTCGGGTGTATCAGTCATGTTCTCGTTTCGTGGCAATGCGATGGAACGGACAGGGCATTAAACTGCACTATTCGCCCCGGATGCGGTTTTTTCGGTTCTTCTGTGCTTTCTGCTGGCTAGTCGGTTCGGCGTGGCTTAGTGGCAAAACCGTTACAATTGAGCCTTCAATGGATTTCATCTCATACGCCATTCTAGTGACGCATTCCGATAATTGGCAAAACCTTCCGCAGGCAACGGCTTCATGAGGCGCCGGGACGGGTTGCGCGCGGCGATCTACCATCGCTTTCATTTTCTTGTGCCGTTCGTTTCCAGTCGGCTGGTGCGCAGGCTCTGGCGTGCCATGGTCTGGGGTTTCTGGCTGATCTACTTCGGCTTTGTCGTGCTGGTGCTGGCGCTACGTTACAGCATCCTGCCGCACATCGAAGATTATCGTGTCGACATCGAGCGCCTGTCCAGTCAGGCGCTGGGGCAGACGGTCAGCATCGGACGTATCGAAGCGAGCTGGGAGGGGATCAACCCGGACCTGAGTTTGCTGGATGTCCGTGTGGCCGACCAGGACGGCCGGCAGGCACTGGCTTTCTCGCGCATCCAGGCGATTCTCTCCTGGTGGTCGGTGCCGAGCGTGCAACTCAAATTGCGCCTGCTGCGCATCGATGAGCCGACGCTGAATTTGCGCCGCGACAGCGCAGGCCATATTTTTATCGCTGGTATTCCGCTTAGCCAGGAGCAGAACGATAACGATATCTCCGACTGGGTGCTGGCGCAAAGGCGCATCCGCATCCGCGGTGCGGCTCTGGTCTGGGATGACGAGTTGCGCAAGGCTCCCCCGCTGGTACTCAGGGATCTTAATCTGGCACTGGATAATGACGGAAGGAGGCATCGTTTCGGCCTGACCGCGCTTCCTCCGGAAGCTTTGGCCTCACGTATCGACCTGCGTGGTGATTTCCGCGGGGCCGATATCGAGCAGCTTGAATCCTGGTCGGGCAAGGCTTATGCCGAGATCGACTACGCTGATCTGGCCGTCTGGCGGCAGTGGATCGATTATCCGGTGGCGCTGCCGCACGGCCGCGGCGCCTTGCGCACCTGGCTGGGTTTCGCCGAAGGCGGTTTACGCGATATTACGGCCGATATAGCCTTGCAGGACGTGAGCCTGCGCCTGGCGCAGGATCTTCCCCAACTCGAACTCGATCACATGTCGGGGCGCATTGGCGCCAGTTTTACCGGGACCGGTTTCGTGGCAAGCGGACGTCGCGTTGAACTGGTGACGCGCACGGCTGCCAGGCGGAAGGGCGAGGCACGCGAGCCTGTCCGTATCGAACCTACCGATTTTCATGTCGAGTGGCAACCTGAAGCGGATGGCAAGACCGTTGTCGGCAGTGCCGGTGCCAGCCGGCTCGACCTGTCGGCGCTGGCCAGTCTTGCCGAGCACTTGCCCTTTGATGCGCAATCCCGGCAACTACTGAGGGATTACGCACCACGCGGCTTTGTCAGCAATCTCAGCGCCAAGTGGAAGGGCGATGCCAGTCGTTTGCACAGCTATGCGCTGAAAGCCGGGTTTGAGGGACTGGCGCTCAAGGCGCAGGGTTATTTCCCCGGTTTTTCCGGAATGTCGGGCACCCTGGACGCGAGCGAAAACGGAGGCAGCTCCACGCTGCTCTCGAAACAATCGACCATCGATTTGCCGAGTGTTTTCCCGGAATCGCTGATCCGGTTGGATCTGCTCAGTGCGCAGGCCAAATGGAAAATCAGCGCGGGTGTGCTCGATGCCGAGCTGTCGCGAGTCGAGTTTGCCGGGCCGGATGCGGCGGGTTCTGCGCAGGGCGGCTACCGGAATACCGGGACCGGACCAGGATATATCGATCTGTCCGCAGCGCTGACCCGTGCCGACGCGCGGGCCGTCTGGCGTTACATGCCGCATGTCGTCGGCAAGGGCGCGCGCTATTGGTTGCGCGATTCCCTGGTCTCCGGCCGTGCCAGCGAGGCGAAGCTGACCCTCAAGGGCAATCTCGACGATTTTCCTTTCCTCGAAAAAAGCAAGGGGCAGTTTCGGGTGACCGTCAAGGCGCAGGATGTCGTTCTTGACTACGCCAAGGGCTGGCCGCGCATTGACGGAATCAACGGCGATCTGCGCTTCGAAGGAAATGGCATGGTGGTCGATGCGCATCGCGGCTCGATGCTCGGCGCAAAGCTGCTGACTACCCGCGCCGAGATTCCTGATTTCGACGCACCGATTTCCACACTGTTCGTCAAGGGGCAGGCCGAAGGCGCGACTTCCGAGTTTCTCCGGTTCATCGATCAGAGTCCGGTGGCCGAGCGCATCGATCATTTCACCGAGGACATGCGTGCCAGCGGCAACGGGCATCTTGATCTGGGTCTGGTGATTCCGCTTGATGAGGCGACTCTGGGTAATTCGAAAGTCGATGGCACGTACCGCCTGCTGAACAACGATGTCGTTGTCGATGCGGCATTGCCGCCCATCCGGGAGGTCAATGGCACGGTGCAATTCTCCGGCAGCGATTTGCGGGTGCCGGAGATCAACGGTACGCTTCTCGGCGGACCGCTCCAGATCAAGGGCGGGTCGCAGAAGGACGGCAGGGTGCTGATCACGGCCACCGGTTCGGTCAATATCGAACAGTTGCGCAAGCAGTCCGATTTGCCACTGCTGGCGGATCTGTCGGGAACCACATCGTATAGTGGCGAGGTGCGCATCAACAAGCGTAACGCCGATCTGGTGGTCGAGTCGACGCTGCTCGGACTGAACTCGGTACTGCCCGAACCGTTCAATAAAACAGCCGACGAGCCCCTGTCCCTGCGTTTCGAAAAGAAAATCCTGCCGGCTGCGCCCGGAGCCAGAGGCGAAAGGGTCGATGGGCCACTTCGCGATCAGATCAGTGCGTCGCTGGGCAGTGGCTTTTCGCTGCAGTTGATTCGCCGCCGGCAGTCCGAGGGCTTTGTTACCGAGCGCGGGGCAATTACCGTGGGTCGGCCATTGCAGTTGCCCGAGCGCGGCGTAACGCTCGGCGTGACGGCAAAGAAGGTTGATCTTGATGCCTGGCAGCGGATACTGCGTCCTGCCGGCGCTACTTCGTCGCCCGAGAACGCCGCCGCAGCTTCGTCGCCGCTGGTTGATACGGTCAGCCTCAGGACAGCGGATCTGCTGCTGCTGGGGCGGCACTACAACGATGTCGACCTGGCTGCCACAGCGTCACCTTCCCAGTGGAAGATTCGCCTTAATTCCCCACAGGCCAGTGGCGATCTGCTCTGGGACACCACGGGCAGCGGCAAGCTGACGGCCCGATTCAGGAAAGTTGCGATTGAGTCGGCGCCGGACTCGACCGGATCCGATGCCGGTGAAGCCATCGAAAAACTGCCGGAACTCGATTTCGTGGCCGACGAATTCTCGCTCGGGCTACGTCGTTTTGGCCGGCTCGAATTGCAGGCGCGCAACGAAGGCGGGGTGTGGCGACTGAACAAGATTCAGGCGAGCAATCCCTACGGCAATCTTTCCGGCAACGGGCAGTGGCAGTTCGCTGCCGGCAAGAGTCGTACCCAACTCGACTTCAGGATTGACAGTGGCGATATCGGCAAGCTGCTTGAGCGTTTGGGCTATCCCGGCACCGTACGCGCCGGAACGACTCAATTTGCCGGCAAGATCGGCTGGGACGGGCCGCCGACTTCGATCGACTATGCGTCACTGAGCGGCGAAATGACTCTCGAGGCAAACAAGGGGCAGTTCCTGAAACTTGATCCCGGAGCTGGCGGCAAGCTGCTCGGCCTGATCAGCCTGCAAGCCTTGCCGCGCCGGATCACGCTCGATTTCCGCGACGTTTTCAGCGAGGGCTTTGCCTTCGACAGCATTACCAGCAAGTTGAATGTCCAGAATGGCCTGATGCGCACGGACCGGTTGCAGATTGACGGCCCGCCGGCGCGTGTCGTGATGCGCGGCGAGGTCGATCTGAAGCGTGAAACGCAACACCTCAATGTCAATGTCCAACCGGAACTGGGGGGGACCGCCGCGCTGGGCGTGGCGCTCATCAACCCGATTGCGGGCGTGGCCACGTGGGTGGCGCACAAGGTGCTGCAGAATCCGCTTAATCACATGTTCGGTTTTGATTATCTGGTCACCGGCAAGTGGGAAGACCCCAAGGTCGAAAAACTTTCGGAAAGCACTCCGTCGGCGAACACGCCGCGTTTGCCGACAATCCAGAATGCCCAGGGAGCAGCAAATGAATCTGCAAAACAGTGAAACCGGCCAGCCCAAGAATGTGCGCCTTGCTGCCGTGCAGATGGTGTCCACGCCGCGCGTAGAAGAAAACCTGCAGACGGCTGGCTTGCTGATCGCCGAGGCGGTGGCGCAGGGCGCTGATGTGGTGGCGCTGCCCGAGTATTTCCCGATCATGGGCCTGCGCGACGGCGACAAGTTCGCGCTACGCGAAGCCGATGGCCACGGCCCGATCCAGGATTTTCTCGCGCAAACGGCACGCCAGCACGGCATCTGGCTGGTTGGTGGCTCGCTGCCCCTGACGGCCAGCGTGCCGGACAAGGTGCTCAACTCCAGTCTGGTCTACAACCCTCAGGGCGAACGCGCGGCGCGTTACGACAAGATTCACCTGTTCGGCTTCCAGAAAGGCGGCGAGCGCTACAACGAGGGCGCGACCATCGAGGCCGGCCGCCAGCCGGTCGCCTTCGCCACGCCCTTCGGGCGCGTCGGTCTGAGCATCTGCTACGACATGAGATTCCCTGAGCTTTATCGCAGGCTCGGCGTGGTCGATCTGTTGGTGATCCCGGCGGCGTTTACCGAAACCACCGGACGGGCACACTGGGAGATTCTGTTGCGCGCCCGCGCCATCGAGAATCAGTGTTATGTGCTGGCTATTGCCCAGGGCGGCCGGCACGAGAACGGGCGCGAAACGCACGGCAACAGCATGCTGATCGACCCCTGGGGCGAAATTCTGGCACGCCGCAACAAGGGTGCCGGCGTAGTCATCGGAGATCTCGATCACGCCTGGATCGCCGAGGTTCGCGCCAGTCTGCCGGCACTCGGGCATCGGGTGATGTGAGTATGGAAACCGCTTTCAACGCAGAGTCTGCGTTGAAAGAGTTTGAATTTTGAATCCGCAAGAATCGGGAAACCAATGACCGCAAAAGCACAATCCCTGCTCGTGCAGGCGCAGAAAACCCTGCTTACCCCGTATGGCCTCGACGTGGCCGATCTGACCCGGGTCTTCGGCACGATCATGGCGCACGACGTCGATTACGCCGACCTTTATTTTCAGTACAGCCGTTCGGAGGCGTGGAGCCTGGAGGAGGGGATCGTCAAGTCGGGCAGCTTCAATATCGATGAAGGCGTCGGCGTGCGCGCCATCGCGGGCGAAAAAACGGCCTTTGCCTATTCCGACGATATCAGCGCGCTGGCACTGGGCGATGCGGCCAAGGCGGTACGCGCCATTGCCGCTGCCGGACAGCAGCGGAAAGCCAAAGCCGGTCCGGCGCTGAAGAAGACACCCGCTCATACCCTCTATGTCCCGCTTGATCCCCTGGCCTCGCTCGAGGCGACGGCCAAGGTGAAATTGCTCGAGCGGCTGGAATCCTACGCGCGGGCCGAGGATTCGCGCGTCACGCAGGTCATGGCGCACATCGCCGGCGAGTACGAGGTGGTGCTGGTGGCCGGGAGCGACGGACGTCTGGCGGCGGATATCCGGCCAATGGTGCGCATCTCGATCACCGTCATCGTCGAAGGCGAGGGCGGCAAGCGCGAGCAGGGCTCGGCCGGCGGCGGCGGGCGTACCGATTACAGCTATTTCAGCAATGCCGTGCTGCGCGCTTATGCGCACGAGGCCGTACATCAGGCGGTCACCAACCTCGATGCGCAGCCGGCACCGGCGGGAACGATGACCGTCGTGCTTGGTTCCGGCTGGCCCGGCATCCTCCTGCACGAAGCCGTCGGCCACGGACTGGAAGGCGATTTTAACCGCAAAGGCAGCTCGACCTTTGCCGGCCGGGTCGGCAGCCGTGTGGCGGCCAAAGGCGTGACCGTGGTTGACGACGGCACCATCCCCGATCGCCGCGGATCGCTCAACATCGACGACGAAGGCAACCCGACGCAGCGTACGGTGCTGATCGAGGACGGCATCCTCAAGGGCTACATGCAGGACAGCCTGAACGCCCGGCTGATGGGCGTGGCACCTACCGGCAACGGCCGGCGCGAGTCATTTGCCCACCTGCCGCTGCCGCGCATGACCAATACCACCCTGCTCAACGGCGACAAGAGCGTCGATGAAATCATCAAGTCGGTGAAGAAGGGGATTTACGCGGTCAACTTTGGCGGCGGCCAGGTCGATATCACCAACGGCAAATTCGTCTTTTCGATGTCCGAAGCCTACATGATCGAGGACGGCCGGCTGACCTGCCCGGTCAAGGGTGCGACGCTGATCGGCAGCGGGCCGGAGGCGATGAATCAGGTATCGATGATCGGCAACGACATGCGCCTCGATCCCGGCGTCGGGACCTGCGGCAAGGACGGGCAGAGCGTGCCGGTCGGGGTCGGGCAGCCGACGCTGCGCATTGATGGTCTGACCGTCGGCGGAACGGCATAGACACGCCATGCCGGTAAAATGGATTTTGAAGTTCCACGGTTCCCGCTTCGCTTATAACCACGCATGCTTATTCGAGTAGAATCAATTCCTTTCGAACCCTGCTGACCCCGAGGATGTTTCATGATTCTGCAAAGCAAGCCGAATACCGACGACGTTCGCATCCGGGAGATCAAGGAACTGGTGCCGCCGGCGCACGTTTTTCGCGAGTTTCCGGTCGGGGATCAATCGGCGCAGACGACCTTCAACGCGCGTCAGGCGATTCACCGCATTCTGCATGGTGCCGACGACCGGCTGCTGGTGGTGATCGGGCCGTGCTCGATCCACGACATCGCGGTCGCCCTCGAGTACGCCAGCCGCCTGCAAGGCGAAGTGCCACGTTTTGCCAAGGATCTGCTGATCCTGATGCGCGTTTATTTCGAGAAGCCGCGCACCACGGTCGGCTGGAAGGGGCTGATCAACGATCCGCGTCTGGACAACAGTTTCCGCATCAACGAAGGCCTGCGTCTGGCGCGCAGCCTGCTGCTGGAAATCAACGACATCGGCTTGCCCTGCGCTACCGAATTCCTCGACACGATCACGCCGCAATACACGGCAGATCTGATCTCGTGGGGCGCCATTGGTGCGCGTACGACCGAATCGCAGGTGCATCGCGAACTGGCGTCGGGGCTTTCCTGCCCGGTCGGCTTCAAGAACGGAACCGACGGCAACGTCAGGATCGCCATTGACGCCATCCGTTCCGCGCAGTCGCCGCATCACTTCCTGTCCGTGACCAAGGGCGGTCATTCGGCCATCGTGTCGACGGCGGGCAACGAGGATTGTCACGTCATCCTGCGCGGCGGCAAGGAGCCCAACTTCGATGCGCCGCATGTTGATGCGGCGGCGCGCGAGATCGCTGCTGCCGCACTGGCGGCGCGCTTGATGGTCGATTGCTCGCATGCCAACTGCAGCCGGGATTTCAGGCGCCAGATCGAGGTGGCCCAGGATGTCGCGGCGCAACTGGCGGCGGGCGAGGAGCGCCTGATGGGCGTGATGGTCGAGTCGCACCTCGTCGAAGGCCGGCAGAATCTGGTGCCGGAGCAGGCGCTCGAATACGGCAAAAGCATTACCGATGCCTGTATCGGCTGGGAAGACTCGGTCGCCGTGCTGGAGATTCTGGCGCAGGGCGTGCGCGCCCGGCGTCTTGTCAAGTCCTGTTGCTAGTCACGTTGAACCTAGAAAAAAGCAGTTGAACCACGAAGAACACGAAGAGCACGAAGTTCACGAAGAGAATCGTGAGCTTACGATGTTAAGTCGCCTCACCCAATGGGTGAGCAAGCAAAGTACGGAAATCTATTGTTTATCTTCGTGCTCTTCGTGAACTTCGTGGTTAATTGAGGTTTTAAGGTTGAAAGCACTCAACTTTTCCCCCGCACTCCCGCCGTGGTTCTGGCTGCTGGCGCTGGTCGTCTTCCGCCTGTGGTTTTCCGCGGTGCTGCCGATGACCGGCGACGAGGCCTATTTCGTTTTCTGGGGCGAACATCCTTCCGGCGGTTACTACGATCACCCGCCGATGGTCGGCTGGTGGCTGGCCGGGCTGCTCTCCATCTCCCGTGCCGAATGGGTTCTGCGCCTGCCGGCGCTGTTGCTGCCGCTGGTACTGGCCTGGAGTGGCTGGTGGCTGGTTCGTCCGCAGGGTGTCGAACGTGCACGCCTGGCCGCGCTGCTGGTCCTGCTGCAGCCGGTCAATGTGTGGAATGTGCTGATCACCACCGATTCGCCGGTGATCCTGTTTTCCATGCTTTCCGTACTGGCCTACGTGGCGGCCTTGCGCGGCGAGCCGCAATCGCGCCGTGCGCTGCTCTGGTATGCCGTCGCCGGAGCCTTGCTTGGCCTGGCCTTTCTCGGCAAATACTTCGCCGCTCTGCTCGGCCTGGCTTATCTGGTGCATGCACTGCTGATCCGGCGCGACGCCGGTCGCTGGGCAGGCTTTGCGCTGCTGCTGCTGTTTGCACTGCCGGCGCCGATCTACAACCTGTGGTGGAACAGCAGCCATTGCTGGGTCAATATTCTTTTCAATTTCATCAATCGCCACGATACGGCCATTCTGACCTGGACCCAGCCGGGGCTGTACCTCGTTTCGCTGCTCTACCTGGCAACGCCGTGGGTGCTCTACGCGCTATGGCGGCAGCGGCGCTACGTGCGTGACGCCGTGCGCCGCAATGCCGATGCGGGGGCGGTTTTCTGGCTGATGCTGGTACCGCTGCTGCTTTTTGCGCTGATGTCGCTGTGGCGTCCCGTCGGTTTGCACTGGATGGTTTCGTTCATTCCGCTGCTCGCCGTTCTGGCGGCCATGGCCCTGCCGCAGGCCGTTCTGGCCCGGCTGCTGAAGTGGTCGGCGCTGTTTGCCGTGCTGCATGTGCTGGTGTTCGTGCTGCTCGTCGCCCTGCCGACGGAGACCTGGAAGAAGAGCCGGCTCTACGACGGCATCGTGCTCACCGTGCACGCCGACGAATTGCTGGCGCAGTTGCAGCCCTATGCCGGTGATTATCTGTTCGCCATGGAAGGTTATTCGCCAGCGGCAACCCTGGCCTACAACGCCAACCGCCCCTTCGCCGTCTTCGGCGAGGGCTCCATCTACGCGCGACAGGACGATTTCATCACTGACTGGCGCGCTCAGGATGGACGCAATGTGCTGATTCTGCGCAAGAGCGAGCCCAGTGCGGGCGACTACGCGGCGTATTTCCGCCAGGTCGATCTGCGCAATTTCGAACTCTACGGGGCGCGCTACTGGCTGGTTCTCGGTCAGGGATTCAACTATTCCGCGTATCATGAGCGGGTATTGACGCGCATTCGCCAGCGTTTCTACCGGATTCCCGAGTGGCTGCCGCAACGCGGCTGCGGGTTCTGCGAGCGTTATTTTCCGGACAAGCCATGAGCGGACAAAAAATAGTGCCCTATCTCAGGTTGTTGCGCCCGCATCAGTGGGTCAAAAGCGTTTTCGTCTTTGTCGGGCTGCTCTTCGGGCACGCCTGGCACAACCCGCTGCTGCTGCAGAACGTCCTGCTGGTGGCGGCGTCCTTCGCCCTGGCGGCATCAGCCGTCTATGTGTTCAACGACCTGAGCGATCGCGAGCGCGACCGCGAACACCCGGAGAAGCGTCATCGGCCGCTGGCGTCCGGCACGGTGAGCGCGGCGCAGGCGCTGCTGCTGGCCGGCGCCTGCCTGGCGTCGGCACTGCTGCTGGCGCACGCCGCCTCGGATACGGCGCTGCTGGTCGTACTCTGCTACGTCGTGCTCAATCTGGCCTATTCGATGGGTCTGAAGCACGTCGTGCTGCTCGACGTGTTCATCATCGCGGCGGGCTTCATGCTGCGTATTCTCGCCGGCACGCTCGGCGTCGGGATCGCGCCGTCGTACTGGCTGTTGCTGTGCGGGCTGCTGCTGACGCTGTTCCTCGGTTTTGCCAAGCGCCGCGCTGAGCTGAATGCACTGGGCGTGCGCGGCGGCCGCCATCGTCAGGTGCTCGACGATTACGATCCGCTGCTGCTTGACCAACTGACCGGCATCTGCGCGGCGGGCACCATCGTCGGTTACAGCTTGTACACGGTGAGCCCCGAAACCGTGGCCATGCACGGCACGGCCAGCCTGATCTACACCGTGCCCTTTGTCATCTACGGCATCTTCCGCTACCTCTTCCTGCTGCACCGGCGCGGCGGCGGCGGCGATCCGGCCATGGCGCTGCTCAAGGACGCGCATCTGCTGGCGGCAATCGGCGGGTGGTTGGTGACGGTGCTTGTGCTGCTGAGCTGAATTGCGCCGTGTTCAATCCGGGTGTGTGCAGTCTTCAGTGTTTTGCGGCAAGGGCAATTAAAAAGGCGAAGCCCCCCCTTTAGTTTCTCAGAAGTGGGGACGACCTCACCTCCCTGCATCAACTGGGGACGGCCCCACCTATAAGAGAGGTGTTTATGAATTGGTTCATTCTTGTTGTGGCTGGTTTGTTCGAGATCGGCTGGGCGGTTGGACTTAAATACACCGATGGCTTTACCCGCCTTTGGCCAACGGTCGGCACCGTACTTTCAATGATCATTAGCCTCGGACTACTTGGTATCGCCATGAAGTCGCTGCCAGTAGGCACCGCCTATGCTGTATGGGTAGGTGTAGGTGCTGTCGGTACCGCAATCCTGGGCATTGTTTTGCTCGGTGAGTCGGCCAATCCTATGCGGCTGTTAAGTCTCGGTCTTATCGTCGCCGGTATTGTTGGCCTCAAGCTCGCAACACCGGCCTAACCGATAGTGACAAAAGGAACTGCTAAAAGGAGCTGCTTCGAATTCTTTCTGGGGCAACCGTGCTCTCTCGTCCATCGCGGCATATACGTAATTCGGGGGTCTCATTGTTTCAGCGCCTTCCCTGCTAGCCGCGATTCCTGCCCTGGACCCACAGCACATCGCCACCGCCGCCGGCCTGGTTGAGGGCGCGGCCGAGGACGAACAGCAGGTCG